>JAIRMK010000036.1 GCA_031258755.1 Prevotellaceae bacterium | reverse complement strand
TATTGTATATGATATTGATTTATCCGGCAATGTGTTTGTAAATAAAATCATCAGTAATTACCAAACCGTTTCTTGATATAATTAAAAGCAGAGGCGCGATAATCACGTCCCCTGTTCGGACGAGGATTTTCCCGTAAAAGTCGAGAGTGATTAATGGTTAGTTTTTGTCGCTTTTCGCCTTACGCTTTACTTCCTCAAAAATCGCAAGTTGTCAATCAAAAATCGTAAATCGCCCACAAGGGTGGGCGGCTTTCCACTACGAAACGGTAGGGCAAAGCGGCGTCATCACCGGCGTAGTCTATGCCTATGCGGGATGTAACGGCAATGGCTTTGGCCGGTATGCGGAAGCCCCTATCTTCAATCCATATCCGGTCGCCCAGCAGCGAAGCGCCGGTGAATGAATAATGCAACCCCAACGCTTTCGACAGTTTTCCCGGCCCTGTTAAAAGGTTTGGCGACACTTTGCTCTTTTTCATCCGTTCCAACATCACATCCAAACCTGTGAGCGGCACCGCCCCCCGGATAAGCACGGCGTGCGGCACATTTTTTACATTGGTCACCACATTAAACAGGGAATACATGCCGTAACACAAATAAATGTACGCGTGCCCGCCCGCCCAATACATCACATCCGTGCGCGGAGTGCGCCGTCCTCCGTATGCATGCGAGGCTTTGTCGTGCACCCCGGCGTAGGCTTCGGTTTCCGTAATCACTGCTTCTGTCCGCTTTCCGTCGAAATGCGTGCACAGCACTTTTCCCAACAGTGCACGGCTCAACCGCACCACATCGGGGCGTGTATAAAATGATGCATCAAGTTTTTTTCCGGAAGTTGTCATGTTAAACTCAATCAGTAAATGCGTAAAGTTGCCGCAGGGCAAAGGTAGAAAATTTAACGGATTTTTCTATAAAATTTCATTACCTTTGTCGTTTCTTTAAAAATCATGCTGCATGAATATGTTGACCCGTTTTGTCCCGGCTTTTGAGAACTTGAAAACGCCGTTCTACTTTTACGATATGGAATTGCTGCGCCGCACGGTTGCGGATTGCAAAAACGAGATGAGCCGCTATGGCTATCAGGCGCACTATGCCCTGAAAGCAAATGCCAATGAGCCTGTCTTGAAAGTCATGCGCGAAGCGGGCTTCGGCGCCGACTGCGTGAGCGGCAACGAGGTGCTTTGGGCTATTAAAAACGGCTTTCCACCGGAAAAAATAGTGTATTCGAGCGTCGGGAAAACCGATGAGGAAATAACCCATGCCATAAGGCATCGCATCTTTTGCATTAATTGCGAATCCACACAGGAAATTGATGTGGTGAACAGCTTGGCGGCAGCGGCCGGCACAACCGTCGATATTTCGGTGCGCCTGAATCCCGACATCGACCCGCACACCCACCAATATATCACCACAGGCCTCGAAGAAAACAAATTCGGGATTAGTCCCTGGGAGTTCGGCCGGTTGGCCGACATACTGAAAGCAGCCACACACCTGCGCTTAATGGCGCTGCACGTCCACGTGGGCTCACAAATCACCGACTGGCCGGTGTTCCAGCGCCTGTGCGAGCGCCTCAACGACCTGCAAGACCTGCTGTGCAGTTACGACATACAGGCCAACCACCTGAGTCTGGGCGGCGGGCTCGGCGTGGATTATGCCGATCCGGACGGACACCCGGTTGTTGATTTTAAACGCTATTTCGATTTGATTTATCGTCACCTGAAAGTGCGCCCCGGGCAAACGGTTCATGTGGAGCCCGGACGTTCATTGGTGGCACAGTGTGGAAGCGTAATTACCCGCGTGCTGTACGTGAAAAACGGACAAAAAAAGAATTTCGTGGTGATAGACGCCGGCATGACCGACCTGTTGCGTCCGGCGCTCTATCAGGCGCAGCACGCCATCCGGCAGCTTAGTTCGCAGGCGCCGCCCGAACGCTACGACGTGGTAGGCCCCATCTGTGAATCGGGCGACTGTTTCGGAAAAAACATCAGCCTGCCGCAAACACGGCGCGGCGACCTGATTGCTATCCGTTCCGCCGGCGCTTATGGCCAAACCATGTCCATGCGGTACAATCTCCGCGACCTTCCTTCTGCATACTATTCGGATGATATTGTTGTGTAGTGTGTTATAATTATGCAAAAATGCGTAATGCATTTTTGCATAATGGAAAAAAGTCTTATCTTTGTGTCAAAAAAATAGACAATGAATCCATTTAGTTACGGTACAATAGTGAGGGGACATCACTTCTACGACCGGAAAGAAGAGTGTGCGCATCTTGTCAAAACCCTCTCGGGCGGTAATAATGTGGTGTTTTATGCGCCCCGGCGATTCGGAAAAACCTCGCTGGTTTTCAGGGTTATTGAACACCTCGAAAAACAAGGATTTCTTTGTATTTATTTTGATTTCATGACGGCGTTTTCTCCCGAATCATTTGTGCGGCTGTACACTAAAGCGCTGTCGGCAAAACAAACCAACCTGAAAAAATTTGCACAAACCTTTGCGGCGGCAATCAAAGCCATACGACCGGTACTGGGTTTCGGTACGGATGGCGCCCCTGAATTTTCCATCGACTTTGCCCATGCTACAATAAATGAAACCGTAATTTCACAATTATTGGACATGCCGGAAACTTTGGCTAACGCCGGCAAGCAACGGGTAATTGTATTTTTTGACGAATTTCAGGAAGTAGAGAAACTAAACAGTATCCACTTCGAAGGCCTGCTACGAAGTAAAATTCAGCAACAACGCAATACTAATTATCTTTTTTTCGGAAGTAAAACACACCTTTTAAAAGAACTGTTTAATAATAAAAAGCGAGCGTTTTATAATGCCGCATCGCAGATGACCATAGGCCCGCTTCCACAACAGGATACAATCAAATATCTTCGGAAAAGATTTGCCGAATCAGGCATTGTACTTAATGCAGCAATGGCGAAATATATGATTTCCGCCACATCCGACATCCCTCATTATATCCAATTGTTGGCTGCCGAAACGTGGCAATACATGGTAAATAGCCGTAAATTGGTCACAAAAAAAATTATAGATAACTGCATCGCGCGCATGATTGCGTTCAAAAGTGATTATTATATGGAGCTGTTTGACCGACAATCGCAAAGTCAGAAACAATTGCTGCAAGCGCTCACGGTGGAAGGGAAAAATATATTTTCAACCGCCTATATTCATGCACATCGTCTGCCCAGTGCATCAACGCTTCAGCGTGCTATAAATAAATTAATTAATGAGGGCGTTATTGAAAAAGTAAATGATGAATATTTCATCGCCGATCCGTTCTTCAAGCGATTTATAGTATCTATTTCTTAAAAAAATAACGGAAATTATTTTGTCTTTCGTATATTTGTACCTTGATTTTACACGTTATATCGTAAAGCATGTTGGTAGTAGAAAAATATGGCGGGTCGAGTGTGGCCACCATTGAAAAAATTAAGCACGTAGCCGCCCACCTGGCAGAGCGGAAGAAACAAGGCGACCAAATCGTGGTCGTGGCCAGCGCCATGGGAAAAACCACCAACCAGTTAATCGAAGAGTCAAAACAAGTATCGGGCAGGGTGCATCCGCGCGAACTGGACGCGCTGTTGGCGCTCGGCGAAGGAAAAACGGTGCCGCTGCTGGCTATGGCAGTGCAGGATTTGGGCGTGGACGCCATCAGTCTTACCGGCACCCAGATAGGGCTGAAAGCCACGAGCCGTCACCAGCGCGCACAAATCAAATACATTGATGCCACGCGCATCAAACGCCATTTGGCGGAAGGAAAGATTGTAGTCGTGGCCGGCTTTCAAGGCACCAATGACGAGGGCGATGTCGTAACGCTGGGACGCGGCGGAAGCGACACCAGCGCCGTAGCCCTGGCGGCCATCCTGCAATGCCCCTGCGAAATTTATACTGACGTAAACGGCCTCTACAGCGTCGATCCGCGCAAATATCCCGA
>JAIRMK010000197.1 GCA_031258755.1 Prevotellaceae bacterium | reverse complement strand
AAACATCCTGCTTACAATACCGCCTATACAGGATGTGGTTACGATATTTCCGGCAAAATGACATTGAGAGATCGCCGCACCGGCTACCACTTCCCCGCAAATACCACCGGCAGACCAGGTAGCATTAATATTCATTTCTGAAGAACACTGATGGATTTTACTTTCCGCACCACGAAGTCTTGCACAGATACCGCCGGCTTGACCATTATCCCAAGCTGCTGCTCCTGTGCCCGAAGTCAGCGTAATCGTGCCGGATGCCTGTACATTTTCCACCACTCCCGGAGCCGTATCGTTTCCTACCTGTCCGGCAAGGACGCCCGCCATCTTTGTATTGGCTGTAATCTGCGCATGTTCAAAGTTAATATTGGAACACTTCCCTATCAACAGCCCAAAGAACCCCTGATTAATGGAAGATGAGGTGTTTACTCTCAAATTGCGGATGGTATGTCCGCCACCGTCCAACACAATCTGCCTGGAAGCCGAAGCCTCTATCGGTTGCCAGTCTACGCCTTGCAGATCAATATCATCCTGTATCTTTGCATAGATCGTCTTACCGTCTTTAAGTTTGTCTCCGAGGGTTATCAAATCATTAGCCGTGGTCAGGATATAAGGATTGTCGATTTCTCCCTGTCTCTGTTGCAGGAAGAAGGTCATTGTACTTTTCTCCTGCTTGACTGCAAGATCATCGGAAACCAGTTTCAGACCGAGCACGTATTTCTTTGATCCGTCAAGTGTACTTAAATCATGGAAGTGCAACTTTGCCGTATGCAGCACATCGTCTCCTTTAAATTCAAAATCGCCTCCCTCCATATCATAATATTCTGCAGGTAAGAGATGGTATTCCTCACCAAACTCTATGGCGTCGACAACTGCCAGTTCCGCCTTTGCCTCTTTTTCGCAATGGCTCTTTTCCACCATAATGTCATAGCTGATATCCGGATCATCCAGATACAAATCATACTTGCCGGTCTGATAAAGCGACAAGGTTATATTAGAATAAGTAACTTCAGCCTTTTCCGGCTGTGTCAGATCCATGACTTCACCACATGAAATCAATGAAAACGCCATCAGAAGCATTAAAACAGGAATTTGTTTCATATGTTTATATTTTTAGTTATTAAAAGCAGGGATTACTATACCGGCATTATCGCCCGACAACCAAACCTTTCCTTCGTTTACCCGGAACACTTCCATCTCCATCTCCTCTTTCAGGAAGGACACACCCTGAAAAGAAAATTCCGCCTTTACTTTTTGTCCGGCAGCTGCCGGCTTTTCGGCAAATTTCACGTGAACATATTGACTCTGATCCTGATTTTGCAAACGATAAGTCAATCGTTCGGAATTTACTGCCACCTGATTCCGACTTTGAGCCGTAAAAATACAGACCCCATCCAGACTGTAAAAACCGGCATCGTTGTAGCCCGTTATATCCTTCTTATCAATCCCGTTTTCAGCATACTCCGCTTCAGCACAGGATGCTAAAGTCAGCAGGCCTATTAACAATACATATATTAGTTTCATAAGCGAATAAATTTGAGGTAATTATTTCACAATTGCGTGGATAACGTTTCTATCGAACCATCATCATAAGTGATATCCACCGAGAGCACCTGCCCGTTCAGGTCCTGATTCACCATGCCGATCTCGCGTTCATCCAACTTTATCTTATAAGAAGCGGCGTCTTCCGGCAAGTTCAGCACCTGAACCAGCATATAGCCGCCCGCCTGCTGGTATTTCAGCATAGGGATATCACGTATCTTCGTTTTGGTTTTGATGTCTCTTTCCCAAACGATACTATTATGTTTAACCAGTGAAATATGATAGGATTTCCCTGGAGAAAGACCCTCTATCAACGAATAATCCACATCCTGGTCAAGTGACTGGTTCGTCGTATTGCCTTCTTCATCTTTAATCACTAACCCGCTGGTCTTATCGACGCCGTTCCCCCATTGGATAAATATTTCTTTTTGTCCTTCAATGAATCCGGAAACGGGCAGGGCATCCTGAATAGTAATAAAGTCAGGATAAAGCAAAGGGTTCGGGATGTATGATCCATGCTCGTCTATACCCAGATAGCGGGAGAAATAAATTCCTCCGAGTTCCCACATCTCGGTATCTGCGCCGTAAACCGCCCTGGCTCCTCCGGGAACAACACTGAAACGCCCTGTAATGGCATACATATCATATTGCTTGAATTTCTCATAAAAAGCTGCGTACCAGTTTTTCGGATACCAGGTGCAACCGTGAAACAAGCTCAGAAATTCCTCCGAACTGACTGGAGCGCCGGCGCTTGCCTTTTCGGCTATCCTATTCAGATATTCATAAATTTTCATCGTAGAGGAATAACCGTTATTAGACCCCCAAGTTCCCAAATTGTCGGCTACATGAGGGTTCAACGCACGTACCATAGAAAATTCCGTGCAAATAAGTTTCTTCGTTACTTGATAATCATCACGGATTTTTTTCAGATCATCTCCCGCCTGTTTCACGTACAGCGCATGAACATGTAAATCAAGTCCGTCCACGTTCGGATTAGTATTAACCACAGAAACAACCGCAGGAACAGTTTCACTATTCGGCAGTTCTGACACTCTATTCAGTGCTCCGGCATAAATATCGAACGTCCAGCCATTGGCTTTTTTCCAGGCAGCCAGCCTGTTGGCGAACTCATTCAGAAATGCCCGATAATCTTCAGCGTCTGCTTTAGAATTTGTGGAAACCAATACATTCTCCCATTCCGGTTCATTGCCCATGACCAGGATTTCAATGTTCTTCGCCATATCATAAGTGTGCAACAACAACTCCGTTGCACGGAAAATATGCTCCATCTCTTCACTTCCCATTTTAGGAACCGTATCGGTGTATAATTCAAAAGGTATTTTCAAACTCAATATGAATTTCACGCGGTCACCCAACGCTTTTTTAGCCTGCACAAACTTCAGCGTAGGAATATGCGACTTGATAGCATCTTCTTTCACGCCTGCAATCTTCCCGTTTTCATTTTGAAGAAACAAATTGGGGATATTGACAAATCCTCTCACCCAGGTAACTTTCGATTTCTTCAACATTTCTATTTCAGTAATCGGGTAGTCTATATTTTCATTATAGTTCGCCCCCAGTTCTTGTGCCATCGTCCCTATTGTGCACAGGAACAGCAATACAACCATCAAAAAAACATTTTTTTTCATATACAAACTAATTTAAATTTATATCAAAAGGTAAAACCGTATTTTTCCACAATGCCTTCATATCTTTTCTTTATTTTAATGGTTCTTCTTCTACATCGCTACGATAAAAAGCACCTGCTTGGGAAAAGAACTCCTGTTTTAATCGCTCAAGTATGTCAGGATATTGCGCAGCAATATTACTGCATTGTTCCCTGTCTAATTTTATGTTGAATAAAGCAAAATCGTCCATATTCCCGAGTTCGTTGTTTGTCAGGTTTCTTTGCGCCCCTTTATAAGGCGGAATCATAACCCAGTCGCCACAACGATATGCCATTCTGCCTTGCGCTTCAACAACGAGGTTTTCACGGGCATGGAATTCTTTTCCAAGCATGGCCTGTAAATAATTACGGCTGTCTAATCCTTCGGGAAAGGATGCGCCTAACATATTTCCCAAAGAAGCCATAAGGTCCATTTGGCTAATCAACGCGCTGGATTTGGCCGGTTGGATTCTGCCTTTCCAATATATAAATAAAGGTACATGTGTTCCTCCGTCAAATAAACTATATTTTCCGCCACGCAGCCCTCCGCTGGGAGAGTGTAAGCCTGCCAATTCAACGGCCTGATCATCATATCCATCATTTAATACCGGGCCATTGTCGCTTGAAAAGATAACGATCGTATTGTCTATAATTTTTTCTTGCTCCAAATGCGCTAACAGTTCGCCTACACACCAGTCCGCTTCCAAAATAGCATCGCCCCGGGGGCCCATTGTCGTTCTCCCGGCAAAACGCTCGTGGGGCGCACGAGGCACATGGGGCTGATGCAGGCCATAATATAAAAAGAAAGGTGATTTTTTATGTCCGGTTATAAATCCTTTAACCTTGCCGATGAAATAATCCGCCATATCTTCATCCTTCCAACAAGCTTTTTTCCCGCCTTTCATGTAACCAATGCGTGGTATTCCATTAATAATAGAATTGTTATGTCCATGCGCCCAGTTCATTTTCAGCATTTCCGGATGGGATATGGCTGTTGGTTCGCCTTCAAAGTTTTTTTCATAACTTACCGCTATGGAATCAAGCGGGTCTAAGCCAACCACATTCCCATTTTCCACATACACGGTAGGTACCCGATCGTTAGTAGCCGCAATCAGGCATGAATAATCGAAACCTGTCTCTTTTGCGGCCGGTTTTATTGTGCTGTTCCAGTCGACATCTCCACAGCCCATTCCTAAATGCCATTTGCCGATAGCCCCTGTGGCATAACCACAACTTTGCATCATCTTGGGAAGCGTAAACTGATTTTCGCCTATGATAAGAGGCGCATCGCCCGGAAGAATTTTAGCTTCCTTATTTTTCCATGGATACATTCCCGTCATCAGTGCATACCGGCTTGGCGTTGATGTCGCCGAGGTCGCATACCCATTGGTAAAACAAATACCCTCATGTGCAAGCCTGTCAATATTAGGCGTGTGAATGGTTGTGGAACCATAAGCGCTTACATCCCCAAAACCCAAGTCATCTGCCAGGACAACAATAATATTGGGCTTTTCACCGGGTTGACCGGCACATGCGGCTAAAGACAACGTAGATAAGTATAAAATGGAGTTTTTCAATTCACATAGGTATTTAAAAACTTCACAAATGTAATTTGTTTGAAGTCGACGAAATAGAAAATATGTGCAATTTGCAGCACTATTGTTTTTATAGACTTATATTCTTAATATAAACATAACAAAAGCGCTGTTTCAATATTAAGAAATTGTTAAATCCTATGTGCGGTATTTTAAAATGCTCTGTAATTCATATCTTTGTAAAATAAGTAATATTCTTTAAAGGAGAAATATTAAGATAACCCTATTTTTTTTGTTGATTTAACCCCTGTGCCATGTGTAATATTGCCACCCCTTTTTCTCATCCGCTATATGTAATGCTCAAGCCCATTGGCGCTGCCTGTAATCTCAGGTGCAAATATTGTTATTATCTGGAAAAAACGGATTTATATCCGGATGAGAAAAAGTTTATCATGTCCGACCGGATATTAGAAAAATTTACAACACAGTATTTGAACGCACAAACTATGCCGCAAACGCTTTTCACGTGGCATGGAGGAGAAGCCCTGATGCGTCCTATTTCTTTTTACCAGAAAGCATTAAACCTGCAAAGGGGGTTTGCATACAGACGGCAAATTGACAATTGCATTCAAACAAACGGCACTTTGTTAACAGAAGAATGGTGCAGGTTTTTTAAAGAAAATAATTTTCTTGTGGGCATCTCCATAGACGGGCCGCAACACTGTCATGACAAATATCGAAAAACAAGAGATAACCGCCCCTCTTTTTCTGCCGTGATGAAAGGGATTGCTTTGTTGAAAAAACACGAAGTAGAATTTAATGTTATGGCCGTCGTCAATGACTATAACGTGGCTTATCCGTTAGAATTTTACAAATTCTTCAAGGAAATAGACTGTCGCTATATTCAATTTTCACCAATAGTAGAAACAATACATGGAAAACTCGCACCGTGGAATGTGCCGGCTGGTAAGTGGGGTGATTTTTTAATCACGATATTTGATGAATGGGTAAAAAAAGATGTGGGCACATTTTTTATCCAATATTTTGACGCCACTTTAGCCAATTGGGCGGGTGAACCGCCAGGAACTTGCATATTGGCAAAAATCTGTGGACATGCTGGGGTTATGGAGTTTAACGGAGATGTCTATAGCTGTGACCATTTTGTATATCCCGAATATAAATTGGGAAATATAAACAATAACACACTTATCGAGATGATGTATTCCCCGGAACAGCAGAAATTCGGCGTCAATAAATTCGACAGTTTACCCACACAATGTCGAAACTGCAAATACTTGTTTGCATGTAATGGTGAATGTCCGAAAAACAGGATATGCCGGACAGATACCGGAGAAGGCGGATTAAATTATCTTTGTAAGGGTTATTATAAATTTTTCGACCATGTTGCGCCTTATATGGAATACATGAAGAATGAATTAAAAAACAAACGATCGCCGGCCAATATTATGAATAGTGAATTAACGGCAAAACACGGTATTGCTAATTAGGAATATCCCGAAGAAATGTGGTGATAAATACAGATACAATCTATTTTTATTCCTGAGTGAATGACTTGGAAACAAATTCCAGCACTTCGGGCAATTCCATCCGCCAATAAGTCCAAGTATGTGCACCGTTTTTGACACGGTATTCATGCGGGATTTGTTTATCACGAAAGAGGATATGCAGCAGACTGTTGTCTTTATACAGAAAATCGTCGTCGCCGCACGAAACGTACCAACGCACACGCTTCACCTCATTCAAAAATGATGTGGCCGCAGTATCGGCAAAAAGGCTGTCAAGATTGTGCTTTCGTATGTGAGCGGCCAACTGCTCCGGCGTGGCTTTTGTTTCATGCCGCAACCATGCGCTTGTAGTGGCGCTCAAGGGGGCTGCGGCCGCAAAGACTTCAGGATGGTGCAACGTGTAATAAATAGTCCCGCCGCCGCCCATCGACAAGCCCGAAATGGCGCGATACCGCCGTTCGCTGCGCACGCGGTAGTTTTTCTCCACATGGGGAATAAGTTCTTCAAAGAAGAAGCGCTCATAATCGAAACTTCCGTCGGGCTGGTTAAAATAACCGCGCACTTTGGCGTTGGCGTCGGGCATCACGATAATCATCGGCGCCGCTTTTCCTTCCGAGATGGCTTTATCTGCAATATGCTGCACTTGCCCGAACTGCACCCAACCGGTGTGGTCGTCGCCGCTCCCATGTAAAAGGTACAACACAGGATAATGCTGGTCGCTATTGTTATAGCTCTGCGGGAGATAAACCGCATAATTCCGTTCCATCTTTAAAATGTCGCTTTTGACTTTCTGCGTTTCGGACACTGTGCTTTGTTGAGCAAACAAAACAGCAGTAGCGCACGCAAACAGGAAGATGATAAATAACTTTTTCATAGTCACCCTTAGATTTTAGTCGGGGTGATGTGACTCGAACACACGGCCTCCACGTCCCGAACGTGGCGCGCTAGCCAACTGCGCTACACCCCGAATTTTTCGGTTTCAGGATGCAAAGATAAAAAAAAAATCGTTACTTTCTACATTTTTGTTTATGATCGTATATGATCATCGGCTAATTGTTATTTGTAACGGGTTCTGAAGTTTCCGGCTAAACGTTTCCACATAGTCCGTCCAGCTTTCGGGCGTATCGAAACCCCACTTGCTCCAGCCTGCACCGGCGTAGTAGGTAATGCCGCCGGGGGTATAGGCGGACAAGGCCAAGACATGCCGTTCCGCAAGGGTTGCATGCTGCAACGGATAAGGGAATACGACGGCGGTATATACAATCCCGTTATCGTATTGCGGTTTGGCACGGTCACCTTGTTCTGAGTAGGCAACGTATCTTTTTTCGGGCAACAGCACCGGCTGGTGGTTCGGGTCGGCGTCGGCTACCTCGGCGGGCAGGCCGTCTTTTTTCAATACGATACCGGCCGCCACCGGCATGGCTTCGGGTGCGCCGTCGAAGATTACCGTTATTTTATTGAGCTGCGACCCGGCGTCGAGTGAGAAAATGCGCGTTTCAAGCAGCGGCAGTCCATTGACCAAGAGTGTGTCATACGTCAAGCGAAACGACGTGCGGAGAGGGCCGTTGTCTAATGTCCGATGGCCGGTAAAATTTTCCCCCAGCCACAACTGCCCGCCGGCATAGGGCGCCATGGCGCCGGCGCCCAGCGAGCGTTTCACATTGTAGCAATCTACGCCTTCGCCGTGGTCAATGTGGTACGACTGTTTTTTCTCGAAATAATCATTGTAAATCTTATCAAGAAACATGGCGCCGGTGCGTTTCATGATCGCATCGATACCGTTACTGGGGCCGTCTTTGGCTATCAGTGCTTCGCCGTAAATGCGAAAGGCGATACGGTCGTTTTCCCAAATGTAGTCGTCATAGCGTTCCGGGGCAAAGCGTCCGTACGTGTTTTTCGTATAGTCTTCCGGCAAGCCTTTTTTCACGTAATACACTGCTGACGCATCAGGCCGTACCGTAGCTTGAAAAATGAGTTTTTGCGGCAACGTTGCTCCTTCGTAAATCATTTGTGACGGGATTTCGTTTCCGGCCGCATCGGTAACAACATACGTGGATTCGCCCAATTGACGGCGAATTTCGTCACAGGGGATTTCTACCGTTTCGTTCAAGCGATCTATATGGAGGGAATTGGTTACGGTAATTTCTACCCGCCGCCCGGCACACGAGGCCAACAAGGTCATAATTGTTAAAGAGAGAAGAATTTTTTTCATACTTAATTCGTGTTAATTCGTATCAATTCGTATTAATTTGTATTTCGGAACTAATGACTTCATCACGCCCCACCCGATAAGGTAGGCCACAGCGCAAATGCAAAAGATAATAAAGTAGCCCGCTGGTTTTCCTTCAAATCCCAAAAAGTGCATGTTTGTTTTGTCTGCGAAGGTGAACAGTCCTCCGGCCGACTTTTGCAATATAAGCGAACCGAGACCGCCTGCCATTCCACCAATTCCCGTGATGGAGGCAATGGCGACTTTCGGGAACATGTCGCTTACGGTGGAAAAAATGTTTGCCGACCACGATTGGTGCGCCGCGCAACCCAGCGATATCAGGATGATGGGAACCCATGCGGCATTACGGCCGAGCGAGTCTGCAAAATAAAATCCGAGCGGCTGCGCAAACAGCACACAAAGTGGGAAAAAGGCAAAAATGAGCATCGCCCGCATCCGCGCCGCATAAGGGTTGACACCCGTACGGTTGATAAACAGCGTGGGTAATTTTCCGCCATAAATCGACAGCACTGTGGTGATGGCATACAAGGTAAAAATCAACGCCTGCCCCAGCCCTTCGGTGGTTTTTATGTTGAATTGCATGTATAAGTAGGAAGGCGTCCAGAAAAGGAAGAACCACCATACGCCGTCGGTCATGAACTTGCCGAAAGCAAAGGCCCAAGTTTGTTTATAGGTAAAACATTTCAGGAAGGGTATTTTTTTTGTTTCTACGCCGGCTGTTTGCGCTGTTTCCTCCGCGTTGTCCTGTTCGATGTAGGCGCGTTCCGCGTCATTCACGAATTTGCTTTTGCTTGGCGGATTGTATAAAAACACCCAAAATCCCATCCACACAAAACCGAGCGCCCCGATAATCACAAACGCCCATTCCCAGCCGTAGGCCTTGGCTAAGTTAGGGATAGAGAGCGGTGCCACCAGTGCTCCGATAGAAGCTCCGGCGTTGAATATGGAGGTGGCATAGGCGCGGTCTTTCTTCGGAAAATATTCTGCGGTTACTTTGATGGCTGCAGGGAAGTTGCCGGCTTCGCCCAACGCCAGCATGCAGCGCGCCACCAGGAAGCTGTACATGCTCACCGTAGCGATAATAACCGCCGCATCGCCCACCGCCCCGGCCAGTTCAGCGGCGCTGTGCAAGCCAACCCACGATTCGGTTATTATCCCGCAAAGTGCGTGCATACAGGCACCCACCGACCATACGCCAATGGCCCACAGGAAGCCTTTTTTCGTGCCCATCCAATCGATAAACCGTCCGGCAAAAAGCATACAAATGGCATAAATCAACGAAAAAATCCCGGTAATGTTCCCGTAAATATTGTCGTCCCAGTGAAATTCCGGTTTAATAAATTCATCCCACGTGAGCGACAGCACTTGCCGGTCGAGATAATTAATGGTAGTGGCAAAAAACAGCATCGCGCATATTACCCAGCGATAATTGGTCATTCGTGAAGTTGCGGTATTCATAAGATTTTAAAAATTAAATAAATGTTTGGCATTGCGGTAGCAGATGTTTTCCACCATTTTTCCGATGAAAGGCAATTCGCCGGCAGGCAATTCGCCGTTTTCCACATCATTGCCGAGGAGGTTACACAGGATGCGTCGGAAATATTCATGGCGCGGATAGGAAAGGAAACTGCGCGAATCGGTGAGCATGCCTGCGAAACGGCTCAACAGTCCAAGGGTGGAGAGGGCATTCAGTTGGTCGGTCATACCGTTTTTCTGGTCGAGAAACCACCAACCCGAACCGAATTGCATTTTGCCGGCCACGCTGCCGTCCTGGAAATTGCCGACCATGGTAGCGACGAGTTCATTGTCGCGCGGATTGAGGTTGTATAAAATGGTTTTTGAAAGCTTGTTCATGCGGTCGAGGCGGTCGAGGAATTTCGACAGGTTTTTGGCCACCGTAAAATCGCCGATGGAATCGAAGCCCGCATCGGGGCCGAGTTGGTTGAAAAGGCGGGTATTGTTGTTGCGGATAGCACCATAGTGGAACTGTTGCGTCCAGCCTTTTTCCCAGTCCATCACGGCAAATTCCACCAGCATAGCCGACTTGAACCGGATTACTTCTTCGTATGACAATGTCGCGCCGCCATATACTTTATTGAAGATAGCGTCAATTTCCGCCCGGGTATAATCGTCGGCATAAAATTCTTCGATGCCGTGGTCGCTAAGTTTGCAACCTGCGGCGGCAAAGAAGTCGTGACGGTTGCGTAATGCGGCAATCAGGTCGTCAAACCGCCGGACAGTAATGCCGGAAACCTGCGACAATTTTTCCACATACGTTCTGAAATCCGACGGCAATTCTACCGCCATGGCCTTGTCGGGGCGCCAGGTCGGCAGCACTTTTATTTCAAAGCCTTCATCCCGTAATGCCAAGTGGTGTTCAAGGGAATCTACGGGGTCATCGGTGGTGCAAACGGTTTCTACGCGGTATTTTTTCATCAGTCCGCGCGCCGAAAATTCCGGTGTGTGCAGTTTCGCCGTACATTCGTCGAAGATTTCCTTTGCCGTGTCGGGATTGAGGATCTTGGTAATGTCAAAAGCCGTTTTCAGCTCCAAATGCGTCCAGTGGTAAAGCGGGTTGCGCATGGTGTAGGGCACGGTTTCCGCCCACTTTTCAAATTTTTCCCAGTCGCTGGTGTCCTTGCCGGTGCAAAACCGTTCGTCGACGCCGTTGGCGCGCATGGCACGCCATTTGTAGTGGTCGCCTTCTAACCAGAGCTGCCCGAGGTTGTCAAATCGGCGGTTTTGGTAAATCTGTTTGGGGTCTAAATGGCAATGGTAATCAATTACCGGTTGGTTTTCGGCATGTTTATGATAAAGTTGCCGGGCGGTTTCCGTTTGCAGTAAAAAGTCATCATCTAAAAACTTCTTCATAAGGCACTATTGCTTTAAATTATTTGACAGGTCGATTAATGGCAGATTTTTTATATCTTCTATAAACAAAGCGGCGACAAGGTTTACACCCTGTTCGTTAAAATGCGTGTTGTTGGTTTTTCCCTTGGACAGCGAGCGATAAATACCGGCAGGAATATGCAAAAATAGTGTTTTCATGCACAAAGTAACAATTAATTTTTGATTTCCCACTTATCGTTCCGTGTAAATATGTTGTCTAAGGTATACGTTGCGGCTTTGGCGTCGGTTAATTGACGGCTCCAGCCAACACGGCCGGCGACCGGTGCGCCGGGGCCGGTGTTTTTATATTCGGCATAGCGTGCTGTCTTTTCATTGTCGGGGTTTCGCCAATTGTCCCATCCTGCCGGCACGATATGTATGCCCAGCGTACAGTGCATAAACACCACAGCGGCATGCGGACGCCATGGCCTTCCGAGATGTACGCTGTCGATACCTGCGGCGGCAGTGAGTGTACAGCGGTTGAACACATAGCCGAACTCCCGGCCGGCGGCGGTGGAAGCGGCCGTCACATAAGAATTCTTTTTACTGTGTATCGTACATTCCTCGAACCAGGCGGTGGCGGGGCCAAAAATGAAATCGGTCGTACCCTCGATGTAGCAATGCGCGTAATATTGCCGGCTGCCGTCCGTACCGGTAAATAGCGTATCCTGGTTGCCAAGCAGGCGACAGTTCCTGAATATGACACGGTCGGCTTCCACGTGCACGGCTACCGCCTGACCCAACGGTTCGGCGTTATTTTCAAAAGTGATGTTCTCGGCGATAAACCCTTCGCCCTGCACCAATACCGTGTAGGTGCGAAACGTGCCCATGTTGTTGATTTTCGCATGGTCGTTCCATGTGATGATGGTTTGGTTCACATCTTCGCCAAGGAGTGAAATGTTGGTTTGCGAAGCGGGAATAACCAGCTTTTCCTTGTACACACCCTTCTTGACAAGAATAACCGTGCGCTTTTCGGGACGATAATTCCGTACGGAATTAACCGCTTCCTGGATCGTGCGGAAATTGCCTGTGCCGTCGGTAGCTACCACAAGGTCGGCGACCTCCCCGTCACTCTTCGCTTCACATGGAATGACAGCTGCCGTTGGAGGGAGACTGTCATACCACAGCGAGGCCATGATGAATGGTCCCACGCCTTTTGCGTCATTGCTGCGGACAGGTTCGTTCATGTAATAGTCATAGCTTCCGTCGCGGTAGGGATCACCGCCCAGGCCGGCCACGGCACAGCATTGCGTTAGATGCACCGCTCCGCTTTCGTCCGTTTTAACAAAAGTATTTAAAATGCCTTCATACGCTTTTATGGCCGTCTCCCTGTACAACGTGTCGATGTAGCCCTTGTGGGTTGCTTTCAGTAACATGTAGGCGAACATGCAGGAGCTGGTGGCTTCCAAATAGTTTTTTTCGTGTCCGCCCAAGTCCATAATTTGGTACCATACGCCGCTGATATCCTGGTATTTTTTCACGCCTCCGGCCACCGTATTCAGGACAGTAATGAGTTCGTGGCGGCGCGAGTGTTCAGCGGGAATGTAGTCCAGCACGTCGACCAGCGCCATGGCAAACCAGCCCATGGAGCGTCCCCACGCATACGACGATTGTCCGGTAACGGGATCGGCCCAGCGTTGCGCACGGCTCTCGTCATACGCATGACGAAACAGGCCGGTAGCGGGGTCGTAAGTGCGTCGTGCGACGATAACAAACTGGTCGATGACGTCGTCATACAACGAATAGGGCTCGTTGAAAAACCCGATGCTTTGTGCGTAGAACGGCGCGCCCATATACAATCCATCGAGCCACATCTGGTGCGGGTAGCGGAATTTATGCCAGAAGCCGCCTTCACCGGTGCGCGGCTGCGTGCGGAGCTGCGAACGTAACAACACCAGCGCTTTTTTATATTTTTCCTTGTGCGTTTTGTCATACAGGGCAAAAAGCATTTTGCCCGGGTTGAGGTGGTCGAGGTTATAGTTCGACAGCTTATAGGTGCGTATTTCGCCGTTATCGTTAATCATCGTATCGGCGTAGGTTTCGATATAGTCGAAGTATTTGGCGTCGCCGGTAGCTTCCGACAGTTGGATAAAGGCCTGTCCTTCGAGGCCGAATGTATAATCCCATTTCAGCTTCTTCTGAAAATCAAGCTGCCACGCTTCCGGGGCGCGTTGCATTTCCGATTGCGCCATGCGTACCGCCCATGAAGTCCCGACGGAAGAAGTGCAGCCGGTCACAGCAAGCACTAATGAACAATGAATAATGAACAACAAACAATTAAAAATATTTTTCATAATTTCAAACCATTAATCTTGGTTTTTAACTACTAACTCATTTATGTACATTTCCATATTCGTGTACACTGCGTTGAGCGTGCAGGCTGCGCCATCGGCGGCGTTATTTTTATTCAGCCCGTGGGCGTCTTCCCAGGCGTCGGGCATGCCGTCATTGTCGGCGTCGGGCGGAGCGGGGAGCGAAGCCAGCTCCGGCCATCCGCCCACCTGCGTCTGCGAATCAACCATGCCCTTGTCGCCGTAAGTAAAAACGCCCTTGCGCACTTCGTCAATAATGCGCCGGTCGACGGCATCACGAACGAGGCTTGCGCCGGCATGTTGCAACACTGCTTCGCAGGCTTCGTAAGCGGAATGCTGTGTGTCGACGATATATTCAAACGGCTGTGCGCTATGACAACGTGTATATAACGAATCGGACCGGGTGATGTCGCGATCAACATCTTCCTTTTCGATATACAGTTTATAATTCACACCTTCCCAATTGTTCGCGGTAACCAGGTCATTACCTTCTATCACGTTGCCGGCTATGTAGAAGCGTCCAAAGTCATGGAAGCCTCGTCCGTCCTTGCTTTGCCACGCTTCCAGGATGCGGCTTCGCACGCGCTTTTGCGTGGCGGGGCCAGGTTTGTAATAGTTGTTCACGATGTTATATTGTCCGTTTTCGCCGGCATAGCTGCTGTTGAAACCCCAATTGTAGATGACGTTATTGCGAAAGTCGGCCAGTTCGGTTTCCTTTGTTTGTTCGTGGTAGCGTGCGCCGCAAAAGCGCGGGTTGCGGCTGCTGTGGTGCGCCAGCAGGTTGTGGTGAAACGAAGCGCGCTTTCCGCCCCAGATGCCGCCGTAGCCATGCGCGCCTTTCATATGTACGCTGCGGCGCAGGCTTTCGGAGAGGATGCACCATTGCAGGGTGAAATGTTCGTTGTCGTAAAATGAGGCGCACTCGTCGGTGCTCCAGCTCATTGAGCAGTGATCGATGATAATATTCCTCCGGCGGGAGCCCGATATGGCGTCGTCTTCCGTTTTTTGCACGTCACCCAGCCGGAAACGCAGGTAACGGATAATAACGTTGTCGGCATACACTTTCACGGGATGTCCGGCGATGCAGATGCCGTCGCCCGGCGCAGTCTGCCCGGCAATGGTGAGACTGTCGTGCTTTATCTCCAACACGGACTTGAGGAAGATGGTGCCCGACACACGGAAGATAATCGTGCGCGCACCTTTTGTTTTGATGGCTTTGCGCAAGCTGCCCGGCCCATTGTCGTTCAAGTTATCGACAAAGAGCGCTTGTCCGCCACGCCCGCCGGAGGTGAAGCGTCCGAAACCCTCGGCGCCGGGAAAGGCAAGCGCCGAAGATGCTTCCGGCGTGGCCTGCCGTTCCCCATTAATATACAGGTGGTCATATTTTACATTCCGTGCTCCTGTCGTGACGTTGCCTTTCGCCACGCCGTTAAAGCGACTGTTCGACACGGAAATGTCGTACACGTTTTCCACATTGTCTAATCCGGTAATCAGCACGCCATATTGGCTTTTTTCAGAAGTGATATTTTCGAGATGCACGTTGCGCACCGTGGGCGGGAAATCGCGCCGGCACTGTTCTTTCGGGTCGTACACGAGGTTTATTTTCAGCACCGCCTCCTTGCATTGTCCCACTTTCACGTTGCGGACAAACACATTTTCAACCATGCCGCCGCGACAGTTGCTCGTTTTGATACGAATTACGCGATCGAGTTCGGGACTGTCCATCTCGCAGTTTTCCACATACAGGTTGCGGTAGCCGCCGGAGATTTCGCTGCCGATCACTACGCCGCCGTGCCCGTCTTTCATTTTGCAATGGCGCACAATGATATTCTCGCTGGGGCGGTTCCAGCGGCGACCGTCGTTGTTGCGCCCCGACTTGATGGCGATGCAGTCGTCGCCGGTGTCGAACGTGCAACCTTCAATGAGCACATTGCTGCTCGATTCGGGATCGCAGCCATCGCTGTTGGGGCCGTGACTGTCGATCTTCACGCCGCGCACCGTCATTTGGTCGCAGAGCAGGGGATGGATAACCCAGAACGGCGAATTAAGCAGCGTAACATTTTCTATCAAAATCACCGAACATTCATAGAGGTTGATGAGCTGCGGGCGCAGGCCGTCTTCTTCGGTCATCACGCGTTCTTCCACAGGTATTTGGTTTTGTTCAAAGGTGAGCAGTTTTGGGCGGCCGGTGCGTTGCGAGACGCCGTTTTCCTGATAGCCGTAACGCGCCGCGCCGCTTTTCGCCCACCAGTTGTCGTTCGAGGCGCTGCCGTCGATGGCGCCTGTGCCGGTAATACCGATGTTTTGGGCTTGATACGCATAAATCAGCGGACGCGCATTGTAGCAGTCAATCCCCTCCCAGCGGGTGAGTATGGCCGGAAAATACAGTGCAGCGTCGGTCGAGAATTTCAGCACGGCGCCTGCTTCGAGGTGCAGATCCACGTTGCTCTTTAACGTAATGGGGCCGGTATGGAACACGCCTTCCGGAACAACCACCTGTCCACCGCCGGCGTCGGCGCAAGCTGTAATGGCTTTGTTAATGGCTTCGTGATTGAGATGCGCGGGATCGCCCGCCACGGCGCCAAAAGCAGTAATCGGGAACACTTGCGTTTGAAATACCGGCAGGGCAATGCCTTTTTCCACCACGGTGGCCTGACGCCACGCCTCCTCCATGGTCTGACCATGCGCAAACGCCGCTATTAGCATAAACGCGACAAATGCAATTCGTTTCATATATTCAAACACACCATTCATAATTCAAAATTTATTATACCCCACTAAAAGCGCTAAAACCACCATCCACAGGCAACACTACGCCTGTTATAAATGATGCGGCCTCGCTGCACAGGAATTGTACAGCGCCATTCAACTCCGTAATATCTCCGAAACGTCCCATCGGTGTTTTGGCCAATACTTTTTTGCTTCTGTCTGTTAAAGAGCCATCGGAGTTAATAAGTATGGCACGGTTTTGGTCGCCGATGAAAAATCCCGGCGCGATAGCATTCACACGAACGCCATCGCCATATTTAAGCGCCAATTCCGTCGCCAGCCATTGCGTGAAATTACTGACCGCCGTTTTGGCTGCCGAATAACCGGGAATTCGTGTGATGGCCGAATAGGCGGCCATGGACGATACATTGATGATACATCCTTTCTTCTGTTTCGCCATAATTTCGCCGAATACCATTGACGGATATACGGTGCCGTTCATATTCAGATTGGTTACTTTTTCCCATTCCGGGACAGGCATGTCGAAAAACGCTTGATCGGGCGCCAAAGTTCCTCCGGAGGTGTTTCCGCCTGCTATGTTCAGCAATATGTCGATACGTTCCCATTTGCGGACGACTTCATTTGCCACATTTTTCAGGCTCTCGAGGTCGAGTACATTACCTGCCATAGCGATAGTTTCGCCACCCAGGTCTGTTAATTCTTTTATGCGTGCATCAAGTTGTTCCTGACGGATGTCCAAAGCCACCACTTTAGCTCCCGATGCCACAAAACTTTTTGCGATGCTTCCACCCAATACGCCGCCCGCACCCGTTATTACCGCGACTTTTCCCTTTATGCTAAATTGTTCGTTCATGTTTATATGGATTAGTTAGTATTTCCTGTTTTTATTAATTTCGTCTTTTACCGTTGCTATAACGCCGTCTATTTGAGCCAGGGCAAACATCCTGCCGTGGAACGAGTATCCCGGATTATAGCCTTTATCCTCATCGCCGAGCATAAGGCGCCCGTGGTCGATACGCATCGGCAGGCCGGGATTTTCACGCTCAAAAATACGTATAAGTTCTATCAGGTGTCCGCGCCCTCCGAGATGCGAAGCCTCGAGAATATGCCCGTCCTGACCGACTTCGGTGCTGCGGAGATGCAGGAAATGCGTTCGTTTGGCAAATTTCCGGGCTAAATCAACTACATCATTATGTAACCCGGCGCTTAACGAGCCTGCGCAAAATGTCAGTCCGTTGTGCGGATTATCCACTGCGTTCAAAAACCATTCGATGTCTTCGGCAGTACTTACAATACGCGGCAATCCCAGCACAGCGAAAGGCGGATCGTCGGGATGCACGCACAGGTTTACACCGTACGCTTCGGCAATGGGCGTAACCTGTTCCAAAAAGTATTTCATGTTCGCCCGCAGTTGTGCCCTGTCAATTCCGTCATACAGCGCCAGCAGTTGTTTGAAAAGATTTACCGGATGTTTGTCGCCTTCGCGGATGTTCCCGTTAACAAATCCCTGTGTCTTTACAATAATGGCGTCAATCAGCTCCTCTTTTTCAGCTTCGGTAATGGTTTTATCCAAATCATATACTTTTTGCATTACATGCACCGGATAGTCGTTTTCTGCCTCCTTGCGTTGCAGTATGCGGCTGTCGAAATAGGCGAACCTTACAGGGTCAAAAAACAGCGCGTAAGTGCCGTCTCCGTTGGGTTTACGCAAATCAGTACGTATCCAGTCAATGACAGGCATAAAATTGTAACAAATGGTTTTTATGCCTGCCCTGCCCAGATTAGCAAGGCTTATTTTGTAATTTTCAAGCAATTTTTCCCGCTCCTTTCCGCCATACTTAATGGCTTCCGATACGGGCAAACTTTCTACAACCGACCATCGCAAACCGGATTTTTCGATATCGCTTTTCAGGTCATTAATGGCTTCCGGCGTCCATATTTCGCCATTCGGCACATCGTGTAATGCGGTTACAATACCCTCAACGCCTATCTGCCTGAGCATATCGAGCGTAATGCCGTCTTTTTTCCCAAACCATCTCCATGTTTTTTCCATATTTTTGTCAAATTATTATATTAACCCGTTAATATACACTTCCACGTTCGTGTACACCGCGTTGAGCGTACAGGCTGCGCCGTCGGCGGCGTTGTTTTTGCTCAGTCCGTGGTCATCTTCCCAAGTGTCGGGCATGCCGTCGCCGTCGGAGTCAACAGGAGCGGTAGCGCTGTTGTAGGTGTCCCAGCCGCCCACGTCGGTTTGCGAGTCAATAAGTCCGGCTTTGGTGCCTGCATTGCCGGAAGCACGCGCCGGCGCGAGGCCATTGCGCACCTCGTTCACCACGCGGGCATCGGTGGCGTCGCGTACAAAGGAGGCGCCGGCTTTCTGTAAGACCAGCGTAAAGGCTTCTTCGGCAGTGTGCGTGGTCACCTCGCCCTTCTCAAACTCCACGTCCGACCGCAGTTCGGCCTTGCTTTTCGACGAGGGGTTGGGCGTCATCCCCACCCAGTTGTCGCTGTTGACCGACGTGTTCGGTGCACCGTCTTTGTTGAGCATGTAGTTGCCCGACACGTAGAATGTCCCCCACACGCCTGCCGGCTGACTGTTGCTGCCGTCGTCGGCATTGGGTTGGAAGATGCGGGCAGCATTCGACGTTCCGGCGCCCGGCTTGTAGTAGTTCCCTACAAAGTTATAATTGCCGCCTTCGCCGGCGTAGCCGCTGTTGGAGCCCCAGTTATAGATTACGTTATTGCGGAAGTCCACCAGTTCCTTGTCGGGCTGGTTGGAGTAACGCGAGCCGCAGAAGCGCGGGTTGCGGCTGTCGTGATGCGCCAGCAGGTTATGGTGGAACGACGCGCCCTTGCCGCCCCAGATACCGCCGTAGCCGTGGTTGCCCTTTCCGTGCACGGAAGCGCGCAAGCTTTCGGAGACGATGCACCATTGCATGGTGAAGTGCTCGTTGTCGTAGAACGACGAGCACTCATCGGTGCTCCAGCTCATGGAGCAGTGATCGATGATGATATTCTTTTGCTCGCGCCCCCATAAAGCGTCGTCGGCCGTGTTTTGTTCGTCGCCCATGCGGAAGCGCAGGTAACGGATTACGACATTGTCGGCCTTCACAACTACCGGGTAATTTTTGATGCAGATGCCGTCGCCGGGTGCGGTTTGCCCCGCAATGGTGAGGTTCGGGCTTTTTATTTCGAGCGTACTGTTCAAGGCAATAATCCCCGACACCTCAAACAGGATGAGACGCGCGCCGCTCTGGTTGACAGCCCAGCGCAGACTGCCTTCCGTATTGTTGTCGGTAAGGTTGGTTACATAGATCACCTTGCCGCCCCGTCCGCCGATGGTGTACTTTCCAAAGCCTTCGGCGCCGGGAAAAGCGGCGGTTTCCTGCGCAAACGTAACGAGGGGCGTCGATAATTCTTCGTCCGGCTTGTTCTCACAGGAAAAGAAGATAATAAATGTAATCATCGGCCAAAAATACACATTTTTCTTCATATTCTTTTATTAATCGTCGGTAAAAGGCGTCTCATTCCCATCAATTTTCACGTCACTGAACACGGCGGTACCGGTAGCGCTGTTATCCCCGCTATTGACAGCCAACCCGACATACAACTTGTCGGACAGGGCGTCAAGTGTGCCTATTTTACTGTCGCCGTATGTGGCGCCGCCATCTAATGAATAGGAGGCTTGATAGCTGTTGCCGGCACGTTCGAGTTTTAAATATACATTACCGCCTGACGACGAAGGCGCAGTCAGTTCC
>JAIRMK010000024.1 GCA_031258755.1 Prevotellaceae bacterium | reverse complement strand
TTCAAAATGTATTTAGGATTAATTGCCATATATTTGCGACAGGTATTAAGTTATAGTAAATATAACATCACCCGAACCTTAATAACATAAAATAAATTAAATTAAAAATGTAGGGGGGTGATTTGTGCCGCCGGCGCAGCAGGAAGTGGGAAAATATTGAATATTATGGCAAACAGGACACGGATGCAACGGATACAACGGATTTTCACGGATAAAACAAATCCGTGTTTATCCGTTAAATCTGTGTCATCTGTGTGCTATAAATAGTTGGTAATTATTTATGAGGTGTCACTTTTCTATTATATAAAGTCCAATAAATATTTACACAAATAACTTTCGTAACGCACTAATACGCTGTCAAATATAAACCTATTTTGTGTAACTTTCAGTTGCGTTTTATATAATGTCTTCATAATATTTTTATCTATCGAAAAAAATCCTGTTTTTTGCGTAATAAACAAGACAAATGTATTATCTTTGTCTCTTGGAATGAAAATAATAGAAAAAATAAAAAGTACAATAGACAGGTTCCCTACGGATTATGTTTTTACCTATGTGGATATTCCTATTGAAGGAGGGAAGGAGGCTACGGTTGTAAAATATTTAAACCGTATGGCGGCAGCAGGCGTTATTAGCAAATTATCCAAAGGCAAATACTACAAACCCCGCCAAACGCAATTCGGTGCATTAAAGCCATCTCCTTACCAGATAGCCAAAGATTTTATAGAAAAAGATGGAAAATTAATCGGCTATCTCACAGGATATTCTGTTTTTAACGAATTGAGATTGACTACGCAAATCTCCAATGCTTTGCAAATTGGAACAAACAAATACCGCCGTGCCGTAAAGCGTGAGATTTATACCATTTCTTTTGTATTCCAGCCGAATAAGATTACCAAAGACAATATAGAATTATTGCGGATTTTGGACGCTGTGCGTTTTATTAAGGAGATTCCGGCAACCACGCCAGATGAAGTTTGCATACGTTTTAAAGAAATATTTCGGAAACTGGCACCCAAAAAGAAAGCGGAGCTTACCAATCTGGCTTTGCAATATACCAATTCAGTACGCGCCCTTTGTGGTGCCATTTTAGAAAGTATTGGAACAGAGCGGGCATTACTCAATAGGCTTCAAAAATCGCTGAATGCCGTAACTGATTATAAAACTCCAATTTCAGAGAATATATTACCTACTAAAACGAAATGGAGATTACGATGACATTACACGAAAATGCACAACTGTTTACCGACACGATATTAGCTGCAGCAGAACATTTTGCTATATCGCCTGTTTATATTGAAAAAGATTATTGGATAACACGCGTATTGCAACGTATGGCGCAAAATCCCAATGCCGAAAAAGTCGTTTTTAAAGGTGGAACTTCGCTTTCCAAAGCCTACCGTTTGACTAACCGTTTTAGCGAGGATATTGATATTGCAGCTATTGATGCTAACTCATTTTCTGGTAATCAGTTGAAAATGTTGATAAAACAATTGGCAAAAGACATAACTGCCGGGTTGGAAGAAATTGTATTGAACAGCATAACAAGCAAAGGCTCTCGTTTTTACAAAGCAGTCTATCAATATCTTACTATCATCGGACAGTCCACCCGGACAGCTATCAAAACTGGGCAATTATTGGTAGAAATCAATACGTATGCTAATCCATATCCATATCAAAAGCAAACGGTAACAAGTTTTATTTCTGACTTTTACGAGCAAACGAATAATACACCATTGATTGAACAATATAACTTACAACCCTTTACTCTCAATGTTTTGGATAAACGACGTACAATGATTGAGAAATTGGTTTCGCTGTTCCGTTTTTCTTTCGCGGAAAATCTAATAGTCGAACTTTCAGCTAAAATTCGCCATTTCTACGATTTATATTATCTGGCAAATGATTCAGAATGTGCCACATACATTCAGTCTATCGATTTTCAAAAAGATTTGTCGGAATTGTTTGCTCACGATCAACAGGAGTTTAATACGCCGGAGGGTTGGCAGACAAAAAAGATTGCTGATTCACCATTGATAAAAGGGTTTCCGGCAATATGGGAAAGGCTTCGGTCTGTATATAAAAATGAATTGACACCATTGGCTTTTGTGGAGATACCGGAAGAGAAAGAGGTGGAAACATCATTTTATAAAATTATTAAAAATATTAATAGATAGCTATACGTCAATTTACTTAGGCAAGTTAAAAGCTACTTTAAGCGCTCCATGTCCTTCCTGCTTGCGCCCCTGTTGTATTAATGTTAATGTTCTTCTGATATTTTTTGGCGATTTCAGAAAAAAGTTGTACTTTTGTGGCAGATGCCGGAAGGCATTTAGCTGTTCTACGGAGCGGCGCTTGCAGAACGATTTATCGTTACTGTTTGTAAGGGAAAAAGGCAGTGCTACGGCTCGGCCACCAGCAGTAGGGGGTACGCTCCCTACTGTTTTTTGTAAATTAAATAAGTTTTTCCCTTTTCGTATATCCAGACTTCTTCTATATTTTGTTTTTCCAATACGGCTCTATTGTAAATATTTCTTCGTATAAGACGGTGATTTGCGCCTTTGTTATTGTTTATTATTATCCGCGACGATTGTTTCGCGCCCTTTGAAATCATATTCATAATATTTTCCATTAATGATTAAATCCGGGCATTTGCGCTCATACTTGGTTCCGTTCAATCCGCCAAAGACATCTTTATATTTTGCATCTTTAAAATGAATATTTGTTGTAATTTGTACTGTATTGCCTTTTTCGGCAAAATTCCGGGCAATAGCAAGTAAATCCTTATTATCGGATTTCTTGACATATCCTTTCATAATTTCGATTTGCCCGCCGCTAACAAATTCTTTATACAGGTTGAACAGTTGTTGTGAAGACATGTTTGTTTGATTAAGCTGCAAAGATATGAATTTCGTATTATCAACCCTGCTTGTCGGGAAGAAAAAATAGAATTTTTACAACAAAAAATCTTCGCAATTGTCGCGGTGTATTACGGCAAAAGTGGCGCGGTCGTATGCACCCAAAAATGATTTGGGAAATTTGGCTTCTTTTTATCATAACTTTTATGCTTAAGTCACAAAAATACGACTTTTTGGGAATACAAACAAATAAAAACACGACTTTTTAGGAATGAAATCCAAAAAAGTATTGACTTTTTAGGAATGAAATCCAAAAAAGCAGATTCAACGCCAATTTTATTATATATTACACTTTCCAATTCGGCATAATTTCTCGCACTCGAATACAGATAATCTTCTGTCTTTGTCACAGTACCGCTGCGTATGGGATTTCAGGAAATTTGCAAAATCCGATTATTTGCCTTACCTTTGCGTCGTCGTAATGTAGAAATTAGCGTTGAAAAACAAACTTTCCATATTGACCGTAACGATTGCCGCTTTCCTGCTGGTGGCGTTTACCGTTGTGCCGCACCATCACCATGGTGCGATGATGTGCATGACCACGGAACACCACGAAGAGGCGCACCATGATGACGAACATCACGCGTGCGCCACACATCACGGCGCCGGCGGGGAAACCGCCGATACAGACGACCACTGCGTGGCGGAACAGGAATACCTTGTTTTCGACCAGCAGGAAACCAATTGCAAGCCATTATCCTGCACCTTACATCACCCGCCTTTTTCGCTTTTACCGGCGCTTTTCGTGTGGGTAAACCTTTCCGGCGACGCGGCCACAGCGCCCGGCAAGCACAAATACCGCCCCGCAGTCCTTCTCGTGGAATCTGCCGGTGCAGGCCAAATCCACGGCCTGCGGGCGCCTCCAATCATTAGTTAAGAGCCTTCCCCCAACCCCGGCCTCACCCCCCGACCCCTCTCCTGGATGAGAGGGGAGAAAGGCAAGGAGGGGGAGCCTAAATTTTTCCCCTCAGGGAAAGTTATAACTCATAATTCATAATTCATAATTCATAATTAAGATGAAATCATACTTCATACATTATACATCTTACATCCTGTTGCTCCTGTTGACTGCCGGATGCGGCAGACACAAGCATGACGGACATAACCACGACGGACACGTTCACGACGGGAGTTGCGCCGAAGAAGGCGGACACGAGCAGGAGTCGCACGCCGGCGAAATCACGTTCGGCAAGGCGCAAGCCGCCGCTGCACGGCTTG
Organism: Prevotellaceae bacterium; assembly: GCA_031258755.1. Taxonomy (GTDB): domain Bacteria; phylum Bacteroidota; class Bacteroidia; order Bacteroidales; family UBA932; genus JAIRLC01. The sequence goes on along the minus strand of JAIRMK010000024.1, from coordinate 946 downwards.
AACTGCAAACGGTGGCGCCGGGCACATTCAGCCGGGTAATCAAAACGAGCGGGAAGCTGTTGCCGGCGCAAGGCGACGAAATAACGGTAGTAGCCACGTCGAGCGGCGTGGTGTCGTTTGCGCAGGCCGTGCTGTCGGAAGGCGCCGCCGTGAGGGAAGGCCAGGTGCTTGCCGGCATCTCGGCCAGGAACATGGCGGACGGCGACCCGGCCATCAAGGCGAAAATAGAATACGAGGCCGCCCGTGCGGCCTACGACCGCGCCGAAAGTCTGGTGAAGGAGCACATCGTCTCAAGGAAGGATTTTGAAGAGGCGCAACTGCGCTACGACCGCGCGAAAACGGCGTACAACGCCTCGTTGAAAACGGTTACGTCGCAGGGCATGAACGTGACGGCGCCCATGAGCGGCGTCGTCAACCGCCGGTGGGTGAACGAGGGCGAATACGTCGCCGTGGGGCAGCCCCTTGTGAGCCTCGGCAGGAACAGGCGGCTGCAACTGCGCGCCGACGTGCCGGCCAGGTACTTCAAGGATTTGGCGCAGGTTGTCGATGCGCGCTTCAAAGTGCCCTACGACGACGCCACCTACAGGCTGTCCGACCTGAACGGCCGGCTGCTGTCGGTGGGCGCTTCGATGAACCAAAATTCGCCGTACCTGCCCGCGACATTTGAGTTTGACAACACCGGCGCGTTCATCCCGGGCTCGTTCGCGGAAATCTATCTGCTCACCGCAACACAACAGGACGTGCTCTCCGTGCCACTCACGGCGCTCACGGAAGAACAGGGGCTGTACTTCGTCTATCTCCAACTGGGAGAGGAAATATATAAAAAACAATGGGTAACGACTGGATCGAGCGACGGCATGCGCGTACAAATCATGTCGGGATTGGCGCCGGGCGACAGGGTGGTTTCACAAGGCGTGATGCAGGTGAAGTTGGCCGCCCACAGCGC
>JAIRMK010000003.1 GCA_031258755.1 Prevotellaceae bacterium | reverse complement strand
CCGTAAAGGCGGCGGAATTTTTGATTTTATTTGCGCCCACTTCACCATTGGTTGTAATGAATTTTTTCAGGATGCCATTTGTCTTTTACCGGTTCGTCTTTTCCGGGATGACCGACAGGTACCACACAAAGAGGAACAATGTGTTCGGGAATACCGGTTATCTGACGCACCGCATCCATGCGGTCGGCATACGGGAATGCCGCCGTCCACACCGCACCCAGACCCAGCGACTCGGCTGCTAACAGGAGGTTCTCGGCGGCTGCCGAACAGTCGGCCACCCAGTTCAGCTCCGACTCTTCTGTGTTTTTTGAGACATCACCGCATATTACAATAGCCACCGGCGCTTGCGACAACATTTTGGCATAAGGCAAAAGCGTTGCCAACCGGTCTAACTCGCTACGTTCATTGATTACCACAAACTCCCACACCTGTTTGTTTTTGGCCGAAGGCGCCGCCATGGCGGCACGCAACAATACTTCAACCTGTCCGTCGGAAATTTCCCGGTCTGTAAAATGTCGCACGCTTTTGCGTTGCGATATTACTGTTAATGTATCCCTCATAGTTATTTATTTGTTGCAAAGATATAAAATTTATAATTTTGCGAAAAATAAAAATGAAATGAAGCGGCTATTTGCATATCGTCCCACGCTGCCGCAAGCATGGGGGCTCGTTGCCCTGGCCATCCTGATACAGACGGTCAGCGGATTAGTTGTTGAATCGTTTATGCCCGCCGCCGGGACTATGCAATCGTGGCGCTTGCTGCTGAGCTACGTGCTTTGTTTTGCGCTGATGGTTTTTATTGTGACGAAAATGGGGAAATCGGCGGGAAATGGAGCATGGGGAACTCAATATTCGACAGTCGTAAATCGCAAATCGCAAATCGTCATTTTGTTACTTTTCTTTATATTGACGCTGGCCATTACCATAGAGCCGCTCTACATGTGGATTCCCATGCCCGAACGGATAAAACAATGGTTTGAAGCGGCTTTTAAAAATGACGCGCCCACTTTTCTTTCGGCAGTAGTGGCGGCGCCGCTCGCTGAGGAATGGTTATGCCGCGGCGTAATCCTGAAAGGGCTGTTGACGCATTATTCGCCGCGCAAAGCCATTATTTGGTCGGCCGTCTTGTTTGGCGTGCTACACGTGTACCCGTGGCAGGCCATTCCGGCCTTTTGTATAGCCCTCGCTATCGGATGGGTATATTGGCGCACCCAGTCGCTGTGGCCTTGCATTTTCATGCATGCGGTAAACAACGGCATAGCCTTTCTGACGTTGCTGTTATTCCCCGACGTCGCAACCGATGCCACAATAATAGACATCGCAGGCGCTTATTACAGCCTTGTGTATGTGGCCGCGCTGCTGTGCTGCGCCCTCACAGGCTATGGATTGTGGAGAATATTGCCGAAAAACTATCTGACGCCCGACAAATAATCATCAATAGCGAGCGCTGCCTTGCGGCCTGCGCCCATGGCCAGGATTACGGTAGCGGCGCCGGTCACGGCATCGCCGCCGGCAAACACGCCTTTGCGCGTAGTAGCGCCCTGCTCATCCGCCACAAGACACGCACGTTTGTTAACCTCCAGACCGGGCGTAGTGCCGGCAATCAACGGATTGGGCGACGTGCCCAACGACATGATCACCACATCGGCCGGCAATTCGAACTCCGAACCGGGAATTACCTTCGGACTGCGACGGCCGCTTTCGTCCGGCTCGCCAAGCTCCATGCGCACGCAACGTAACGCGCGTACCCACCCTTTTTCATCGGGCAGGATTTCTACCGGATTGGCAAGCAGGTGAAAGGTCACGCCCTCTTCTTTGGCGTGATGCACTTCTTCCACCCGCGCAGGCAATTCCTTCTCAGTACGGCGATATACGATGCACACTTCAGCGCCCAATCGCAGTGCTGTTCGTGCAGCATCCATAGCTACATTTCCGCCACCAACCACCGCTACTTTCTGTCCTACAAAAATGGGCGTGTCATACGCCGTATCGTAAGCACGCATTAAGTTGTTGCGAGTTAAAAATTCGTTAGCCGAAAACACGCCGTTCAGGTTTTCGCCCGGAATACCCATGAACTTGGGCAGTCCCGCGCCTGACCCCACGAATACAGCCCTGAAATTTTCTTTGTCGAACAATTCGTCAATCGTGATGGTGCGCCCCACTACCACATTGGTTTCTATCTTTACGCCGAGTTTTTCGAGTGTGCTGATTTCATGCTTCACCACTTTTTCTTTGGGCAGACGAAACTCCGGGATGCCGTATTCGAGCACGCCGCCGGGCTTGTGCAGCGCCTCAAATATGGTCACGGCGTATCCTTTCTTTGCCAAGTCGGTGGCACAAGCCAAACCGGCGGGGCCACTACCCACCACCGCCACTTTTTTCCCATTGCCGGGCAGTTTATCGACGAATGCAAGTCCTTGTTCGCGGCTCCAATCCGCCACAAAGCGTTCCATTTTTCCGATGTTCACCGGTTCATTTTTTATACCCATGATGCATGCGCCTTCGCATTGTGTTTCCTGCGGACACACCCGTCCGCACACGGCAGGCAGGCTGCTGTCGGCGGCAATGATGCGTGCCGCTTCTGCAAAATTTTGTGCTGCCACCTGCGCAATAAATTGTGGTATTTGGATGTTCACCGGACAACCGGCTACACACTTCGGGTTCTTGCATTGCAGGCAGCGCGTGGCTTCCAGTGCGGCTTCTTCGGCGGTGTATCCCAAACACACTTCGTCGAAATTGCGCCGCCGCACTTGCGGGTCTTGCTCTCCGGCAGCTACTCGGGGAATTTTATTAGCCATGTCGTTTCAATAAATTAGACCGCAAAGATACAAAATTCAGAAAAATTATTATATTTGCAAAAAAATGAATGATGCAAACCACTAACGATTATCTGCGCTTATTACGCGACTATAAAAGCCAACATGCGGCCGAATATGGCATAGAGCGCATGGGGATTTTCGGGTCGGTTGCTCGCGGCGACCAGACCGAAGATAGCGATGTGGATATATACATAGAGGCATCCCGAATGAGCCTGTTTGGTTTGGCGGGTCTTCACATTGCACTGGAGAAATACTTGAAAGCGCCTGTGGATATTATTTGTAAGCACGACAACATGAATCCCTATTTTAAGCAACGGATAGAGAAGGAACTGATATATGTATGACAAGCCGTTACTGTTAAATTCGCTACAACGTATAGCGACTTCGCTGCAACAAATACTTGAGCGGACGTCGAGTGTTACTTCTGTCAACGATTTTATATGTTCCCCCTCCGGAATGGATTTATTAGATATCGTTTGCATGAAACTTTTTGCTGTCGGTGAAACCGTGAAAGCGATTGACAAACACACCAATAAATCATTCTTACCGTTATACCCTTCTGTTAATTGGCAAGAGATAATGAGAATGAGGGATATTATTGCCCATCATTATTTTGAAATTGATGCTAACAGGGTATTCAACACTATTCGTAATGATATTCTGCCACTACTTCAAGTCATTGAGCAAATGAAGAAAAATTTAACGGATAACAAAAGCAATTATATAAAGTCCAATAAATATTTACACAAATAACTTTCGTAACGCACTAATACGCTGTCAAATATAAACCTATTTTGTGTAACTTTCAGTTGCGTTTTATATAAATCCCAACGAGCGGACGACTGTGGTCAATAACTCAATTTATGTTTTGCTTGTTTTCGTGACGGTGTGCGTGATTTTGAGCAGGGCGAAGTTAACTTCGTATTTTGTTTCAGCGGCAGAAACGTGCAAATCATCTCCCAGGATGTCGTCGATGATATCACTACCTTTCTGCATCAACGATTTCTGCTTAAATTCTTCAGGTGCAGTAGATAATTCCGCCACCGTCCGCGCCAATTCCCGGATTTTGGTAAACGTTTCCACAATGGCAATAGTCGTTTGTGTGGCCCGCGGGCTTTTCAATATAGTGGCGAGCATATACAGGCCTTTTTCGGTGAAAGCTTTGGGCATGACGGTGGAATGTTTCATGCGGTTGAACCGGTCGAAAATTTCGACCAGTTTCTGTTTTTCAGCATTTTGCAACTCAAAAACATACCCTTCAGGGAATTTGTCGGGGTTATTGGCAATTGCCTCATTAACACGCCTTGTTTCCACGCCATACAGTTCCGCCACGTCGCTATCAAGAAGCACTTTCTCACCCCGAAGCGTGATGATGCGTTCTTCTATGGCATTGAATTTTACAACCGTTGCTTCTTGTAACG
>JAIRMK010000023.1 GCA_031258755.1 Prevotellaceae bacterium | reverse complement strand
GTCTTCTTTCAATATTGGGGCAACAGGATTGACAGTATCGCCGACTTCTCCCTCGGAAGAGCGGTGGAACAACAATTATTCCCTGCATACGGAGGACGTTACTTCCTAAATCCCGCGCTGCGCCTGACCCACGAAGACGGTGTGCTGACCACAGAATTGGTGTACATGGATACGGAAAGTAATTCAATTGATGATAACCGCACGGAAACCATCGTTCACCTGAAAGACAAACTGTATCCGGTGTTTGTGGATATTCATTTTATAGCGCACAAAACAGAAGACATCATTGTACAATATACAACCATTGTGCACCACGAAAAAGAGCCGGTGCGCATAGCAAATATCGCGTCTTCCTATTTCCCGCTCCACGCCGAAGCCTACTACTTGACGCATTTTTACGGCTCGTGGGCAGCCGAGATGCAGTGGAAAGAAGAATTGCTGACGCCTGGCACAAAGGTTATTGAATCGAAGAAAGGCGTGCGGACGGCACAATCCGAAAACCCCTCGTTCCTCCTGTCGCTGAACAGGCCGGCGGAAGAGGATTTCGGCGACGTGTATGCCGGCGCTCTGGCGTGGTCGGGCAATTACAAATTGTCGTTTGAATTTGACGAGCCCGGCGTATTGCACACCCTGGGCGGGCTCAACGATTTTGCTTCGGAATATTACTTGGATTCCAGCCTGGTTTTTCGAACGCCCGACATGGTGCTCACCTACAGTGCGCGCGGGAAAGGGCAGGTTTCACGGAATTTCCACGACTGGAGTCGTAAATACGCCCTCGCGCATGGCGACAAACTGAATCCGGTATTGCTGAACAACTGGGAAGGCACCTACATGAACTTCGACGAGAAGACGCTCACCGATATGATAGATCAGGCGGCCGATTTCGGTATTGAACTGTTTGTGCTCGATGATGGATGGTTCGGTAACCGGTTTCCTCGCGACGACGATGACGCCGGACTGGGCGACTGGCAAGTCAATAAAAAGAAGCTGCCGCGCGGCATTGGCTATCTGGCCGACTATGCGGTGAGCAAAGGCCTCAGGTTTGGCCTTTGGATAGAATTGGAGATGGTCAATCCTAAAAGCGAACTGGCGCAACAACATCCCGAATGGATTGTAAAAAGCGGCGAGCGTGACATCTTGACCATGCGCAACCAGTGGCTGTTAGACATGACCAATCCTGATGTGCAGGATTTCGTGGTACAAACATTCGACGAGATCGTGGCGATGTCGCCCAACATCTCGTATATCAAATGGGACGCCAACAGACATGTGGAAAATGTGGGCTCGGCGTATTTACCGGACGACCGGCAAACGCATTTCTGGTATGAATATGTGCAGGGATTGTATGCCGCGTATGAACGGATTCGGGAAAAGCACCCCGATATGGAAATACAATTGTGCTCGTCGGGCGGCGGCAGGGTTGACTTCGGCGCACTGAAATACCACGACGAATTTTGGGCCAGCGACAACACCAGCGCGGTAGATCGGGTATTTATCCAGTACGGAACCAATACGATTTACCCGGTACAGGCCACGGCGTCGCACGTGTCGTCCAGTCCGAATCACCAAACCGGGATAAATGTGTCCTTGAAATTCCGCTTCGATGTGGCCATGTCGGCGCGTTTGGGCATGGAACTGCAACCGAAGGATATTACCGGCAGCGATTACCGGTTTGCCAAAAAAGCCATTCGTGAATACAAACAAATCCGCCCCATTGTGCAGTTGGGTGACTTGTACCGCCTGATATCGCCGTACAGCGAAAACGGCTGGGCCTCGCTCATGTATGTGTCGAAAGACCAGGAACAGGCGGTGTTCTTCGCCTACAGCTTGAAATACCACAACCCCACATATTTTGAGACAAAGTTAAAAGGGCTGAGCCCCGGCAAGCGGTATAAAGTTACCGAACTGAACGGCCGTTCCAATTACAGTTCGTTTTATGGAAATGACAAAACTTTTTCCGGTGAATATCTGATGAACGTAGGCATCAGGCTGCGGCTGTACAGGCCATACAGCAGCGCCGTCCTGCTTATCTCCGAAGAATAGTTGTACTAACCATTAAATCAAATTCCCAGTCCGTCGGTGAATGATGCGGTGGCTTTTTTCTGCACAATACGCGAATATGGCGGCACGGAATATACCTGCCAGATATTTCCCCCGATGATGGAATGATGGCCAATGGTAATACGTCCCAAAATAGTGGAATTGGAATAAATAATCACATGATCCTCGATAACCGGATGGCGCGGCTCATTCATGGGCAATCCTTCATGATCGAGCGTAAAGCCTTTGGCGCCGAGGGTTACGCCCTGGTAGAGCCTCACATGGTTGCCAATCACGCAGGTCTCGCCAATCACCACGCCGGTGCCGTGGTCAATGCTGAAATATTCGCCGATGCGGGCGCCCGGATGAATGTCGATGCCCGTGGCGGAATGTGCCAGTTCGGTGATAATTCGTGGCAATACAGGTACTTTCATGCGCAGCAATTCATGCGCCACGCGGTAATGCACCATGGCCTGAATAGCCGGATAACAGAATATCACTTCGCCGTAGTTGGTGGCCGCCGGATCGCTGTCATGCACCGCTTTAATGTCGGTAGCCAGCAGTCGCTTTATTTCCGGCAGTCGCTCGATAAAAGCCTGCGTAAGCTCCGGCGCTGTTTTTTTCCACGTGTCCTCCGCATGGTTGAAAAAACACAAGCTTCTGTAAACTTGTTCATTCAGCAACGAATACAGCCGCTCCATGTACACCTCCATGTGCGACTCCTGCGTATAGGCGCTGATTTCCGTGTCGCCGAAAAAATCAGGAAAGAATATAGATCGGAAGAGGCTCATCATCTCTTTTATCCGGTTGACGTTGGGCGCCGACTGCTCCGGCTGCGGAATATAGGCATATTCCTGAATGTCACTCTGCGACAAAATGCCTGCGATTTTTTTCAGGGAATCGATGTGTGTATTCATGCTGCGAAGATAACAATATTTTGAGTTAAAAATAATTTTTTTTTGATAATGGAAACTTTATTGTATATTTGTAGCCTCACTATGGTGTTTTTCTATGGAAGAACGGGTTAATGAATTGTTGAAGCGTTTAAGAAGTAAGCAATTACAGCTTATCGCTTATTATGAAAAGACACAGCGTGAGTATATCGAATTATTGGCTGAAAATCAGCGGAACAAAGATGAAATAGCATGCCAATATGAGAGGATAAAAGAATTGGAAGAAAAAAATAAAAAGTTGCAGTTAGCCGGGGCATTTAAAGGTTCAAGTGCCGGCACTAATGATGCAAAATTGAAAATAGGAAGAATTGTGAGGGAGATTGATAAATGTATTGCTCTATTAAACAGATAAAAATGAATGGAAGAAGAGACACTTTCCATTAAAATTAATGTAGCCGATCGTTATTATCCGTTTAAAATAGCGGCGTCTGATGAGGAGAGACTTAGGGCAGCGGCGCGGCGTATTAACGAAGTAGTAGCCCAATATCGTCAACGTTATGTCGAACGCGACATGTATGACGCTCTTGCTATGGCAGCGTTGCAGTTTGTTGTAAAACTTATTGGATGTGAGGCGGTTCAGGGACGGGTGGTGAATGAGATGGCAGCGCTGGATGAGGAGTTGGAAGAGTATTTACAAGGTATTGAATGAAGTAAGGTTTAGTTCCTATTACATATTGTGTCTGCATTATTACGTGTTTCTTTGCGAAACTCAACACTATTTAATTAAAGGAGTTTATCTCGGTTGCTAAGAACAGGCCTGGTTATCCTTCGGGAGATTTCGACTTGTCGAGACGTTGGACGTTCGAGGTTAATATCCGGAAGCTCCGCCTTGATTTTCAGGGTTTTCGACAAACAAGCGTAATGATGCAGACTTTTTTTATTTATGAACATTAAAAATGAACTTAAAACAAACATAACAAAACTATGGAATTACCAATTATATTAGCTATAATAGCCATCATTGTTGGCGGAGGGGTGTCATTTTTTGCAGTAAATGCTTTGTTGTCGAAAAAACGTGATAAAATCATTAAAGAAGCGCAGACAGAGGCTGAAAATATTAAGAAGGAGAAGATATTGCAGGCCAAAGAGCGGTTTTTACAGTTGAAAACGGAACATGAAACCGTGATTAATGAGCGGAATAATAAATTGTCACAGGCGGAAAACAGGCTGAAGCAAAAGGAGTCGGTGTTGGGACAACAATTGTCCGAAGCGCAACGGAAGATAAAAGAAAACGATGCCATCAAAGAAAATTTGTCGATACAGATGGAAGTGGTGGAGAAACGTATTGAAGAGTATGAACGCTTCCGCCGTCAGCAGATTGAGAAATTGGAAACTATTGCGGGGCTTTCGGCCGCAGAAGCAAAGAACAACTTGGTGGAATCGTTGAAAGCTGAGGCAAAAACGCAGGCCATGTCGTACGTCAATGAGGTGATGGATGAGGCGCGGTTGAATGCCACCAAAGAGGCGAAGCGTATTGTAATCCTCTCGTTGCAGCGGGTGGCGCAGGAAGCCGCCATTGAGAATGCCGTTACGGTTTTCCATATTGATAATGACGAAGTGAAAGGCCGCATTATTGGTCGCGAAGGCCGCAACATTCGTGCCTTGGAAGCCGCTACAGGCGTGGAGATCGTAGTAGATGATACGCCGGAAGCGATTGTGATTTCCGGCTTCGACCCTGTACGCCGCGAAGTGGCGCGGTTAGCGTTGCACCAATTGATTACGGATGGACGTATTCATCCGGCACGTATTGAAGAAGTGGTGGCAAAACTCCAGAAACAAGTGGATGAAGAGGTGGTGGAAGTGGGAAAACGTACCGCTATTGACTTGGGTGTTCACGGCCTGCATCCTGAATTGATCAAGTTGGTGGGCGCCATGAAATACCGGTCGTCGTATGGACAAAATTTGTTGCAACACTCGCGCGAAGTGGCGAACTTCTGCGCCATTATGGCTGCCGAATTGGGCTTAAACCCCAAGATTGCAAAGCGAGCAGGCTTGTTACACGATATTGGGAAAGTGTCGCCCGACAATCCCGAATTGCCGCACGCCATTCTGGGTATGCAACTGGCCGAAAAGCACAAAGAAAAACCGGAAGTGTGCAATGCCATCGGATCGCACCACGAAGAGGTGGAGATGACGTCGCTCATTGCGCCGTTGGTGCTGGTGGGCGATGCCATATCGGGCGCCCGTCCCGGCGCTCGCCGCGAAGTGGTGGAGTCCTACATCAAACGTTTGAAAGGCATGGAAGACTTGGCCTTGTCGTATCCGGGCGTGATAAAAACCTATGCCATTCAGGCAGGCCGCGAATTGCGGGTCATTGTGGGTAGCGAAAAAGTGAGTGACGCTGACGCAGAAAGCCTGTCGCAAGACATTGCAAAGAAAATACAGGAAGAAATGACTTATCCGGGGCAGGTGAAAGTAACGGTAATCCGTGAAACCCGCGCCGTAAGTTTTGCAAAGTAAATGTTCGGGTTTGTCTTTTCAAATCGTTTTTATATCCTGCTATGCGGAGTCGCCTGTTTCTTTTTTTCATGCAGCCGGGGCGATTTGCCGCAACAGTTGGCTGCTTGTGCGGAGGCCGTTACCCAAATTGAATTTTCGCAAAGCGGCGACACTACTACCTTAACCGAGGTTAACGGACAGTGGGTAGTCAATCGCGGCCGGGTTGTCCGGGCAGAACACCTGTCCAACTGGTGGTGCGTGGCGCTGAATTGGCAGCTCCGTCCGATTACGCTTGATGAAACCATAAAACGGAAAATAACCACCCAGCTTGTCAGGGAAGGGGTACACACCGCTATATTTACCGGACGTCGTGAACATCCTTCGCTTACATTTTACATAGGAGATATAGCGTATACAGGTACGGTAGTGTGCTATAACGAACAATTGTTTTTGGCAGACGTGCCTTATGCCGGTTATGAGCTTATGGATGTGTTCAACGCCAAGACCGGATATTGGAAAGACGCCACAGTGTTTTCCTGTTTACCGTCGGATTTGGATATAGTAACGGTGGAACATTTGCAACGCCCTGAGGCTTCATTTCAATTGGTGCGTGACGGTAACGGCTGGCAACCTGTTGCGGGAAAAGGCAATCGGGTGATATATTACAAAAATGAGGCATTGATAAACCGGTACGTAACCTATTTCCAACAGGTGGAGGCCGACGCAATCATAGACAGATTGCCCGAAGCGGAACTTACAGCAATACGCCGGCACTTGCAGCATCGTATAAATATTAAAAGCGCAAAAGGGAACCGGACGGTGGAGCTGTTTGGTATTCCTTTGGAAGCGGAGCACGGTTATGATACGGACAAGTGTCTTCTTTTTATGGTCGAAACCAAAGAATGGGCGCGTGCCTCTTGGGTGTCTTTCGACTTATTATTGAGGGATTTAAGTGATTTTGTTGATAAAAATAAGGAGTAAAATATCGTTATTTCTTTAAAAATATTGTATTATTGTAGTTTATTAAAATAATAGAAATATGAAATTTATTGTATCAAGTACCGACCTGTTAGGTCGCTTGCAGTCTATATCGCGGGTGATCAGTAATAAAAACACCATGCCGATTTTAAATAATTTTTTGTTCCATTTACGTGATAATACATTAACAATTACGGCTTCGGATACTGAAACCACGATGGAAACGTCGCTAACCATTGAGAATGTGGAGAAGGAAGGCGCAGTAACTATTGCCGCAAAGATGCTCGTTGATACGCTGAAGGAGTTTCCCGAACAGCCATTGACGTTTACGGTGGGTGGCTCGAATGAAGTAAAAATTACTTGGCCCAACGGAGAGTTTAGTCTCCCCGGTTTGCCGGCTGATGACTATCCTGTGAAGCCGCTATTGGACAGCGCGGCCAGCCGTATTGGGTTCCCTGCCGAAGTGCTGCTTGAAGGACTGGACCGCACGCTGTTTGCTACCGCCGATGATGAATTGCGGCCGGTGATGAATGGCGTTTATTTTGACCTGAAGAAAGAGAATACCACAATGGTGGCCTCCGATTCGCACAAATTGATGTATTACCGGCGTACCGATATTATCATACCCGAAGTGGAAGATTCTTTTATTCTTCCCAAGAAGCCGGCTGCGCTGTTGAGAAATATCCTGCCCAAAGTAAATGATGCGGTAGAACTTGCATTTGACAAGAAGAACGCGGTGTTTACACTGCCCGGCTATAGCCTGACCTGTCGTCTGGTGGAAGGCAATTATCCGGCTTATCGTTCGGTTATTCCGTCTAACAATGAAAACAAAGTGACGGTTGATCGTCTGGAATTTATGAATTCCGTACGCCGCGTGTCGGTGTGTTCAAATCAGGCCAGCAACCTCATTAAACTGGAAATAGCGGGAAATGGGATTACGGTATCGGCGCAAGACCTTGACTTCTCCGTGTCGGCGCATGAACGCGTGAACTGCCGTTATGATGGCGATAACATTGAAATAGGGTTTAAATCGAACTTCTTGAGTGAGATTTTAGCCAATCTGCCGTCCACAAATGTGAGCCTTGAATTGTCGGATGCTTCGCGGGCAGGATTAATACTTCCATTGGAAACAGATGATGAGCACGAGGAAACCCTTGCCTTGCTTATGCCCATGATGATAAACGTGTAGCGTAGAAAATAAAAATATGCAATTAGATTTGAAAAATCCCCTGGTGTTTTTTGATGTGGAAACTACAGGGTTGGACCTTACTAATGATAGAATTGTGGAAATTTCTATCCTGAAAGTAATGCCCGACAGGAGGGAAGAACAGAAAACATTCAGGGTAAATCCTACGATACCTATTCCCGAACATGTCACAAAAATACATGGTATCACCAACGAAGATGTGGCGAATTGTCCGGTGTTTAGCGACATTGCCCGCACTTTGGCGAATTATATTGAAGGGTGTGATATTGCAGGATACAATTCTATAAAGTTTGATATCCCGATTTTGGCCGAAGAGTTTTTGCGTGCCGGCGTGTTTTTTGATTTTCATAAACGAAAGTTAATAGACGTGCAAACCATTTTTCATAAAATGGAGCAACGCACTTTGGCGGCCGCCTATAAATTTTATTGCAGCAAAGAACTGACAGATGCACACAGCGCCGCCGCCGATGCCTATGCGACGTATGAAATATTACAGGCGCAACTCGACAGGTATGAAAATTTGTCGAACGATGTGGGTAAACTATCGGAATTTTCTATAAAGACACGAAATCTCGACTATGCCGGCCGTGTGATTTTAGATGAAAAGAACGTGCCGATTATTAATTTCGGGAAATATAAAGGACGGAAAGCGCTTGAAGTAATGGATAAAGATCCCAGCTATTATGCGTGGATTATGAATAACAGTTTTACGTTAGACACCAAGCGGGTGTTTACCGAATTGCGCTTGCAAACCAAAACATCGCCGATGTCTTGAAACTGATTTGTATACACGGAGTGGACGGCGACGAGGTAATCTATTACCTTAGACCGGATACGGCATTGCTGCGAAATAATGCGCCGTTTTATTATCCTGATTTTACCGCACAACTTGTGGCACGTGTTTGTGTGGTAATTCGTGTATGCCGTTTGGGGCGCAGCATCGGCAGTCGCTTTGCCGCCCGCTATTATGATGCTGTGGGCGCCGGAGTGACGTTTACGGCCGCCGATTTGCTGGCGCGCGATATGGCGGAAGAAAAACCATGGGACAGGGCGGTGTCATTCGATTATTCGGCTGCCGTGAGCCGTGAATTTATCGGGATGGATAAATGGCGGGAAAGCCGCTACGACATGCGGGCGTGTAGCGAGGGTGAAATTCCGCTTGCAATGGAAAACGTGCAAACTGTGGATAAAATCATTGGATATGTTTCTAATTTTATGACGTTGAAAATAGGCGATTATATTTTCATCCCGGTGTCGTCGCCCTTTCAGGTGAAGGGCGGTCATCATATTGAAACATTTTTCATGGATAAAAAAATGTTGGAAGTGGCGATCAAATAATTTGGGCAATGTTGAATTTTCTACATCGGATACATGAGAAAATATTATGGCTAAAGCGCCTTCCGGAGCGGCAGCTGATTATCATATTGTCGTTTGTAGTGGGTGTGCTGAGCGGATTGGCGGCGGTGCTGTTGAAAAATACCGTACACGGAATACAGGAGTTATTAACCAGCTGGTTTCAGACAGGAACGGAAAGTTTGCTTTACCTGCTTTATCCCGGCGCGGGGATGTTGCTGGCCTTGCTGTATGTGCGTTATGTCGTAAAGGATGATATTGGGCATGGCGTCACCAAAGTGCTTTATGCCATCAGCCGTAAGGATTCGAAGATTAAACGCCACAACACTTACAGTTCTATGGTGGCCAGTTCCGTGACCATTGGCCTGGGCGGATCGGTGGGGGCCGAGGCGCCTATCGTATATACCGGCGCGGCGCTGGGTTCCAACATGGCCAAATTCTTTCGTCTCGATTATCGTTATATTACCCTCATGTTAGGCTGCGGTGCGGCCGGTGCGGTGGCCGGTATTTTTAAGGCGCCGCTGGCCGGCATTGTGTTCACGCTTGAAATTCTGATGCTCGACCTCACCTTGTCGTCTATTGTGCCGCTGCTCGTATCTTCTGTGACGGCTGCGGCGGTATCCTACCTGATGCTGGGCGATACGGTGTCGTTTTCCAATTCGGTGGAGCCGTTTAATATCGGGAATTTGCCCTATTACATCGTGCTGGGCATTTGCTGCGGCTTCGGCGCACTTTATTTTACGCGTGCTACGTTGGCGCTGGAAAGCCGTTTGAAAAAAATTGAAGGTGTTTTTCATCGCTGGTTACTTTGCGCGGCGGGATTGGGCTTGCTCATTTTCCTGTTTCCTCCGCTTTATGGAGAGGGCTATGGCTCGCTCACGCTGCTGTTGCACGGCGATAGCGGGAATGCCGCAGGAAACGTGCTCTATGAGTCTTTTTCTTCTAACGTGTGGTTTATTCTGCTCTTTTTCCTTGCCGTGTTTTTCTTTAAAGTAATTTCCATGTCGCTTACCAATTCGGGTGGCGGCGTGGGCGGAACGTTCGGGCCTACTTTGTTTATGGGCGGCATTGCCGGATTTATCGTGGCGCGGCTCATTAACCTGTCGGGTATTCATGAGGTTCCCGAAGCCAATTTCGTGCTGGTGGGCATGGCCGGCATGATGTCGGGCGTGATGCACGCCCCGCTCACGGCCATCTTCCTCATTGCGGAAATCACGGGCGGGTATGATCTCCTCATGCCGTTGATGCTCGCTTCCGCCGCTTCATTCATTACCATTCGCGGGTTTGAACGACATTCTATTTATACCAAGCGGTTGGCCTTGCGTGGCGAACTTATCACACACAACAAAGACAAGGCCGTGCTGACCATGTTGCAGGTGGATAAATTGGTGGAAACGGATTTCTCCATCGTGTCGCCCGACAATACCTTGGGGCAACTTGTGAAAATTATTTCGCGCTCGTCGCGCAACCTCTTCCCGGTGGTTGATGATATGGCTGCGCTGGTGGGCGTGGTGCTGCTGGACGACATACGCAGCATCATGTTCGATACTGGAAACTATGAAGTAATCAGGGTGCGCGATGTGATGAAACTCCCGCCCGCCTTAGTCTCTACGGGGGAAAGTATGCAATCCGTACTTGATAAATTTGAAATATCGGGCGCATGGAACTTGCCGGTGGTGGATGAAGGCGGGCGATACGCGGGCTTTGTGTCGAAATCGAAAATATTTTCTTCTTATCGTAACATGTTACAACAATTTTCCGATGAATAAAACTTACATCAACCTTATTGCAGAGGCTGTCCAGGTAAAAGTATGGCAGGTCGAAAACACGTTGGCGCTGTTTGCCGAAGGCGCTACCGTTCCATTCATCAGCCGTTACCGTAAAGAGATGACCGGCAGCCTTGACGAAGTGCAGATTGCCGACGTGAAACATCGCGCCGCCGTGTTTGAAGAATTGGACAGCCGTAAGGCTACGGTTCTTAAATCGATTCACGAACAGGGTAAGCTTACCGATGAGCTGCAGGCAAAGATAGAGGCTTGTGTGGCGTCATCGGAACTGGAGGATATTTATTTGCCTTATCGTCTGAAACGCCGCACCCGCGCTTCCGTAGCGAAAGAAAAAGGATTGGAGCCCCTGGCCGGCGTCCTGATGAAACAGGACCACACGGATATTCATTCGGAAGCGGAAAAATTCCTGACCGACGCCGTGCCCTCCGTGGACGCTGCCTTGTCGGGAGCCCGCGATATTATCGCCGAACAGGTGAACGAAGATGCAAAAGTGCGGGAGGTGTTGCGCCGTTTGTTCCGGCGCGATGCGGTGGTCTATTCCAAAGTGAGCCATGGGCAGGAGGAAGAAGGCGTCAAATATAAAGACTATTTCGATTTTCATGAAGCATTGAGAAATATTCCTTCCCATCGCTTTCTTGCCGTGCTGCGCGGACAAACCGAAGGTTATCTTACCGTGCATGTAGCGCCGGACGAAACGCAGGCTGTTCCGCTTATCGAAAAACAGATATTGCTACAGCCGGTGGCGCAAACTCCGGCGGTGGAACAAGTGCGCGCGGCCATTGCGGATGCCTACAAACGCTTGCTTTGTCCGTCGCTTGAGAGCGAGACGCTCAACTGGAAAAAAGAGCAGGCCGATACGGAAGCCATCAAGGTGTTTGCGGAAAATTTGCGTCAGCTGCTGCTCGCTTCTCCATTGGGGCCAAAGCGTGTGCTTGCCCTTGACCCGGGCTTCCGCACAGGTTGCAAACTCGTGTGCCTTGATGAACAGGGGCATTTAGTGCATAATGAAACCATTTACCCGCATCCGCCGCAAAACGAACGTGGCGCGGCCATGCGCAAGATTTCCTCGCTCATTGACGCCTACAAAATAGAAGCCATTGCTATTGGCAACGGCACTGCCGGCCGCGAAACCGAACATTTTATCAAGAAAATAGCCCTTCCGAAAACCATGCAGGTGTTTGTGGTGAGTGAAGACGGAGCTTCGGTGTACTCCGCTTCGTCTATTGCGCGTGAAGAATTTCCCGATTATGATGTGACGGTACGCGGCGCGGTCTCTATTGGCCGCCGCTTGATGGATCCCCTGGCCGAGCTGGTGAAAATAGATCCCAAGTCTATCGGCGTGGGGCAGTACCAGCATGATGTGGATCAGACTAAATTGAAGGAAAGCCTTGACCGGGTGGTGGAAAGTTGCGTGAACAACGTGGGCGTAAACTTGAATACCGCCAGCAAACATTTATTGACTTACGTGTCGGGGCTTGGCCCGCAGCTGGCGCAGCATATTGTGGATTACCGCGCAGCGCACGGCGCGTTTAAGAGCAGGATGGAACTGCGGCAGGTAAAACGCTTGGGCGAAAAGGCTTTTGAACAATGCGCCGGCTTTTTGCGTATCCCCGACGCTGTAAATCCGCTCGACAATAGCGCCGTGCATCCCGAGCGCTATGCGCTGGTGGAGCAAATGGCGCAGGATCTCAATTTGTCGTTACAGGACTTGCTGACGAATGAAGAGGCGCGTAATCATATCGACTTGATGCGCTATGTGAATGATGCGGTGGGTTTGCCCACGCTAAACGATATCGTGAATGAATTGGCAAAACCCGGCCGCGACCCGCGCAGTGTGGCCAAGGTGTTTGAATTTTCGCCCGATGTGTTTTCGATTGACGATTTGAAGCCCGGCATGCTGCTGCCCGGTATCGTTACCAACATTACCAACTTCGGCGCGTTTGTAGACGTCGGGGTGAAGCAAGACGGCCTGGTGCATATCTCGCAACTGGCCGACCGTTACATAAGCAATCCTAATGATATAGTGAAACTGCACCAGCATGTGCAGGTGAAAGTGGTGGAGGTGGATGTGAAAAGGCGTCGCATCCAGCTGAGCATGAAGAATATTAATTTATAGTATTTTTTGGAGTGTAATTATTTTTACTTATCTTTGCATGATAATAAATAGTATAAATTTTAAGGAATAAAATGAGAAAAATAGTACATGTTATACCGGGATTGATATTTTTTGCGGTTACATTCGTCGCCTGCTTTGATGAAAAAGATTTTAAGGTTGACAGGCTTACGCTCAGCGACCTTACCCCCACGCTGCATCTTCCATTGGTAGATGACACCATACGGCTTGATGTAAGTAGTGATTATAATGTGTTGTATGATGACGATGGGGTGGGCTATCTTCATTTTCCCATAGAACAGGATATTTTGCCGCCGGTGG
>JAIRMK010000011.1 GCA_031258755.1 Prevotellaceae bacterium | reverse complement strand
GGCGACAACGAGCACCACAAGATTGAAGGCATCTTCAAAGCCCTTGCCCGCAGCATCAAAATGGCCGTCCGCCGCGACATCTACCGCTACGAACTGCCATCCACGAAAGGAACGCTTTAAAGTTAGGCGGTTTGAAAAATTTCATGTACATTTGTAATGAATTATCTTACTCAATAATATGTTTCAGGATTGGGAAAAGAAAGTGAAAGGTAAGCCGGCAGTATCTGCGCATTTGCTTTGGGACGTCGACCGCGCGAAAATAGATTGGCAGGCCATGCGCAAACTGGTCGTACAAAGGGTTATTGAGCGTGGAACAGAAGATGATTTTTATGCCATATTCACCCTCTACGGCGGCATAGAAGGCGTCCGCGAGATTGTCAAGGAAATTCCGGCCATACTGTCGCCCAAAGACGAAACGTTTGCTTTACACGTATTCCATTTAAAAAAAGAAGACTTACAATGTTACACAAGGAAACGGTTGAGAGAAGAACACTTGAACTCCTAAAGGCGTTGATGCAGGACGAGGCGCTTAAAGATTTCGCGCTGGTGGGCGGAACGGCCTTGTCGCTTTACATGGGACACCGGAAAAGCGTTGATTTGGATTTATTCTCACAGCACATTTTTCAAGTAGATAAGCTGCGTGACCACCTGTATGAAAAATACGGTTTTACTGCGCTCAATATGGCCGACGTCACATTGATTGGAGTGATAGACGACATTAAAGTCGATTGTCTTTACTATAAATATCCGCTTGTGGAGCCGGTAAATGAAATAGAAAAAATACGCTTGACGTCTATGCCCGATATTGCCGCCATGAAATTAACAGCCATAGCCCAAAGTGGAACACGACTTAAAGATTTTGTCGATGTGGCTTTTCTTTCCACGAAAATGTCATTTAACGACATGTTGAATGCCTTTCGTGAAAAATTCCCCCGAACCAATATCGTTGGCGTAACAAAAAGTCTGCTTTATTATAACGACATTGATTTTTCCGCAGAAATTGACCTGATAACCGGCAAGTATAATTGGAAAGACATTGCCAAGCGGCTACAAGCCATGTTCGACAACCCCGATACGCTTTTTCTCACACCCCCTTTACACGGAATTAAACAATGATAGCCATTTTGAAATATAACGCGGGAAACACATGTTCGGTCGATTATGCCTTGCGACGGCTGGGCGTAGAGCCGGTCATTACCGCAGAACCGGAACTGTTGCAACAGGCCGACAAGGTTATTTTCCCCGGCGTGGGCGAAGCGTGCACCACCATGGAGCACCTCAGGGCGCATGGCCTCGATCGGCTTATTCGGGAACTCCGGCAACCGGTGCTGGGCATCTGCTTAGGCATGCAGCTGATGTGCCGCCACTCGGAAGAGGGCGACGTGGATTGTTTGCATATTTTCGACAGTGACGTCAGGCGATTCGTCCCCCAAAAGCACGAAGACAAGGTGCCGCACGTGGGGTGGAATACGCTCTCCGGCACGCGCAGCCCCCTATTTGACGCAACGTTGGAAAACCGTTTTATGTATTTTGTCCACAGTTATTATGTGCCGCAGAACCCCTGTACGGTGGCCGCCACCGAGTATATTCTTCCGTTCAGTGCGGCGATGCACAAGGATAATTTTTATGCCGTGCAGTTCCACCCCGAGAAATCGGGCGCAGCCGGAGAGGCCATCCTAAAGAATTTTCTTCGCCTGTAAACGTAGTGCGCTTGACTTTGCTTTACTCCTGCATATACCCGAATTGGCGCAGCTGCCTGGGGTCTTCGCGCCAGTTGGGATTGACCTTTACAAAAAGCCGGAGAAAGACTTTTTTCTCGAAAAAGTTTTCCATGTCCTTGCGTGCCTGCGTGCCTGTTTTTTTCAACATGAGGCCCTGCCGCCCAATAAGGATGCCTTTTTGTGAATCGCGAGCCACATGAATGACCGCCTCAATGGCATATTTGTCGTCTTCCTCCTTAAACCGTTCAATCACCACTTCCGTGCAATACGGAATTTCCTTATCGTAATTCAATAATATTTTCTCGCGGATGATTTCAGACGCAAAGAAACGCAAGTTTCGATCGGTGAGGGCGTCTTTGTCGAAGTAGGCAGGGCTTTCGGGAAGAAGAGATAAAATACGCTTGAATACGCCGTCGATATTAAATTTTTCACCTGCCGAAATCGGATAAATGAATGCGTGGGGCAACAGGTTTCGCCACGCTTCCACTAATTGGTCTAAGGCGTCGGCGTGGGTAAGGTCAATTTTATTGATGGCTAAGATTACCGGAATTTCAATGTCGCGCAGGCGGGTAATGTAGTCGCTGTTCTTGTCGTATTTTTCCACTACATCGGTGACGTAGAGAATTACATCGGCATCACCAATGGCGGTATCGACGAATTTCATCATGGATTCCTGCAGCTTGTAATGCGGTTTCAGGATGCCCGGCGTGTCGGAAAAGACCACCTGAAAATCGTCGCCGTTCACTAAGCCCATGATGCGGTGGCGCGTGGTCTGCGCCTTCGCGGTGATGATTGACAATTTCTCGCCTACCAGCGCGTTCATCAAGGTGGACTTGCCCACATTGGGATTTCCTATGATATTTACAAAGCCCGACCTGTGCATCATTCGTACACGCCCATGCGCAACATTG
>JAIRMK010000008.1 GCA_031258755.1 Prevotellaceae bacterium | reverse complement strand
TATGATTATATAAAAAAATAAGCCTGAAATGATATGAAATAAAGAAAAATGTAGTATTTTTGTCCATTATAAATTTAATTTAGCAAATATTATGTTGTTATCATTTCTTCAAACCGCTGAGACCTTGCTCGTGGAGGAAGGCCCTGCACCTCTTTCATTGTTTGATATGGCTGTAAAAGGCGGGCCGTTAATGATCCCGTTGGCCTTGCTTTCTGTGATTGCCGTATATATTTTTGCAGAACGTTGGTATGCGATCCGTAAAGCATCGAAGATAGACCCCGGCTTCATGGATACGCTTAAAGATTTTATCCACGATGGAAAAATAAAGGCGGCCAGGGAATTGTGCGGGAAAAACAATACACCGGTAGCGCGCTTGTTGGAAAAAGGGCTTTCGCGTATCGGGCGTTCATTGTCGGATATTCGCGAGGCGGTAGAAAATACCGGGAATGCCGAGGTAGCACGCCTCGAGCGGGGTCTTCCGATGCTGGCTTCCATTGCAGGCGGCGCGCCCATGATTGGATTTCTCGGTACAGTGGTGGGGATGATTCAGGCCTTTTATAATATGGCCTCGGCAGGCAATAATATTGACATAACTTTACTGTCGAGCGGCATCTATGTGGCGATGGTGACTACGGTGGCCGGCCTTATAGTCGGCGTTATGGCCTATTTCGGCTACAATTATTTAACGGCCAGAGTCAGTAAAGTGGTCTATAAAATGGATACATACACCATCGAATTCATGGATCTTTTGAACGAACCAGCAGAATAATAAAGTCATGGCAATAAAATCAAGACTAAAGATAGATTCGTCTTTCAACAGTTCGTCAATGGCCGATCTGGTATTTCTGTTGCTGATATTTTTCCTGGTTACTTCTACCTTAATCAGCCCGAATGCCTTGAAATTACTGTTGCCGAAAAGTACCAACCAGATTTCGACGAAATCGGGCGTATCTATTTCGATAAAACATCATGTGGATGAGAATTTATTTACTTATCATGTTAACGGAAAAGAAGCCATTCCATGGAGTAATGTAGAGCCGCAGTTACAGGAGGAATTGAAGAATGAAGAAGACCCTGTCGTTTCATTGCATGTCGATAGGAGTGTGCCTGCAGAACAGTTGGTAAATGTAATGAACATAGCAAAACGTAATCATTATAAAATTATTTTGGTTACTTTTCCCGAATAGAAAATCACAAGTTGAAGTCCATGTCATCATTCGTATTACATAGCACAGGGAATGGGAAAAGTCGCTTTACAGGAGTACTGGTCACTGTACTCTTGCATTTATTGGTATTTGTGGTATGCTTCAAAATGATTTTCATAAGCAATACCGTGGTATTGCCGTTGATGCAGATAGAGGTGTTGGTTGAGCCCGAACCCGAACATGTTGAAGTGAAAACAGAACGCTTTGAAATTAAACCTTTGCTTACCGGTAAAAAAATAGAAGATGTACCTCAGGAGCCCACAGAAAAGACGGAAATTGATGACCAAAGCGGGGATGTGGACGTTCCGATAGAAAAACCTAAACCGGTAGAAATTGATAAACGTTCCATATTCCGCAGTGATGATGTGGGCACAAATGTCGGTAATGCGTCGGGAGAACATATTGACAGCAAGGCTTTGTTTGCCGGCGATCATGTGCCGAATGCCGGTGCGAGCGATGAAGTGCCGACGTTTAATTTAAGCGGTCGCAATATCATGGGCAGGTTGGAACAACCGGTTAATACTTCTAACAGGGCGGGGCGTGTAGTGGTTGAAATCACGGTAAACCAAAAGGGACATGTTACCAAAGCACAAGCCCGTACCATCGGCACTACCATACAGGATGCGGCATTGTGGAGAGCGGCGGAAGAAGCCGCCCGGAAGACATTGTTCAATACCGATCTCAGTTCACCCCCCCTGCAAATGGGCACAATCACGTATGTGTTCAAATTAAAATAAGCGACTACTCATAGCGCAAGGCTTCGATAGGATCAAGCTGGGCAGCGCGGATAGCCGGAATATATCCTGAAGCAATACTCACGAAAAAACAAAGCGTTACAGCAAGCAAAATCCATAACCAGGGAATGATGAATGATGTCCCGATCAGCATGGATATGGCATTGCCTATGATAATGCCAAGCACGATACCGAGCAGTCCGCCTATCTGTCCAATCACAATCGACTCGAATAAAAATTGCTGTTTGATAGTACCCGATTTGGCGCCAATGGCCTTGCGCGTGCCGATTTCACGCGTTCGCTCCGACACCGACACCAGCATAATATTCATGAGGCCTACCGCCGCGCCGAGTATCGTAATGAGCCCTATAATAATGGCTGCAATAGTTGCATAACTTATCATGTCCAACATCATGTTGATAAGTGTATCACTACGCTCAATATTGAAGTCGTTTTCATTGTTGGGCGATAATCGGCGCACCTGCCGGAACAGGGCTTCCGCTTCACTGATGGCGTGATCGAACGATTCGGGGTACAGCGGGTTTACTTCAATAACGAAATTTTGGTTGGGACGTGAAAACACACTGCGGGCATTGGTTACCGGAATTGCCATGGTGCGGTCGGGGCCGCCGCCAAAGCCGGAACCCTTATATTTAAAAGTGCCTACTACACGGTAACGGCTTCCGCCAACGGATACATATTGATCAATCGGATCTGTTTTTTTGAAAAGCGCATTCACAATGTCCTGTCCAATCACCGTGACAAAACTTCCGCCTTCCACTTCCTGTGCGGAAATCATACGCCCTTTGTCAATTTCTACTCCGCCGGTAATTGTCATATTTTCGGTGACGCCCGACACATAAATATTGGGATTTGTCTGTTCGCCTTCACGCTTCACGGTAGCCACGCCTGTGATGGACGTTCGTATGGTAACCGCTGCAGGAAACGTGTAGCGCTCGCGAAAATCCATCGCTTGCTGAAAGGAAATATGTTCGAAATTGCGTTTGCGCACCCGCTTGCCCATGACTTGGTAATTGTTTCCCCGGCTTTGAATAGAAAAAGTGTTGGCGCCCATGAGGCTGAAATTTTCGGTGATCGACATTTTTAATGCGTCAATCGCCGTGAGGATACCCACCAGCGCCATAATCCCGAAAGTAATAATAAGAATGGTAAGAATAGACCGCAAACGATTAGTGCTAACGGCCGTAAGCGACACTTTAAAGTTTTCCCGGACTAATGACGGTATAAGTTTCATGTAGAAAATGATGAATTTCAAATGGTAAAAGTAAGCATTTTTCATTTAAAAGAACTAACTTTGCGCCGAAAATAAATTTTTATGAAAACAGCATATCCCAAAAATAATCATAATCGTTTGAAATATAATGAAGACAGGCCATCGCGTCCCGGCCGCCTGAAAAGAGATGATGACCGTGCCCCGTTTCGCAGTGGTCGTCCGAAGCGTGATGAGGAGAGACCGTATCGCAGCAGTCGTCCGAAGCGTGACGAGGAGAGACCGTTTCGCAGTAGTCGTCCGAAGCGTGATGAGGAGAGACCGTATCGCAGCGGTCGTCCGAAGCGTGATGAGGAGAGACCGTATCGTAGCAGTCGTTCCAAATATGGTGAAGAACGGCAGGACAGGAAAACATTGCACAGTAAAGATGTCGGCAAGCCTGCCCGTAAAGAAGCCAAGCTAAAGCCGGAAAAGGAAGAAGTGCGCTTGAATAAATTTATTGCCAATTCGGGCATTTGTTCGCGCCGCGAAGCCGATGAGTACATTACGGCAGGCTTGGTGTCGGTGAATGGGAAAGTGGTTACGGAGCTGGGCGTGAAAGTAAAACCCACAGACGACGTGCGCTTTAACGGCGAACGGATGAAAGGCGAGCGGAAGGTGTATATTGTCATGAACAAACCCAAAGACTACGTGACAACCACCGGCGACCCACATGCCGAAAACATGGTAACGGATCTTATCAGTAGCGAAAAATGTCCGGAACGGGTATTTCCCATAGGGCGGTTAGACCGGAATACCACAGGTGTGCTGCTTTTTTCCAATGATGGAAATCTTGCGGAGCAATTGACGCATCCCTCGTATAATCGGAAAAAAGTGTACCATGTGTTTTTAGACAAAAATTTGAAACAATCTGACTTGAAAAAGTTGGTGGAAGGCGTGGAATTGGAAGATGGCCTGGCGCAAGCCGACATGGCGTCGTATGTCGATGGCGACCTCACGCAGGTGGGACTTGAAATACACTCCGGACGAAACCGCATTGTGCGCCGGATGTTTGAATATCTGGGGTACAGGGTCAAGAAACTCGACCGCGTATATTTCGCCGGCATCACCAAAAAGAGCCTGAAACGCGGACAGTGGCGGTTTTTAACGGAGCAGGAAGTTACCATGTTGCGCATGGGCGCGTATGAATGATGCATAAATCGGGCTTTGTAAATATTATAGGAAACCCCAATGTGGGCAAGTCCACCCTGATGAATGTGCTGGTGGGCGAAAAACTGTCTATCATCACAGCGAAGGCGCAGACCACGCGCCACCGCATTATGGGCTTGGTAAACGGCGAGGACTTTCAGGTGGTTTTTTCCGACACGCCGGGCATCCTAAAGCCGCATTATAAACTGCAGGAATCAATGATGAGATTTGTAGATACTGCCATTGGTGATGCCGATGTAATTCTCTACGTCACCGATGTGGTGGAAAAATACGACAAGAACAGCGACTACATTACCCGCCTGCGTGACATTGACATCCCGGTGATTTTGGCCGTCAATAAAATCGACCTTACCAATGCCGGCGACTTAGACCAGTTGGTGGAAGTATGGCGAAACCTGTTGCCGCGCGCGATAATTTATCCGGTTTCGGCACGTGAAAAATTTAATGTCGACGGCGTATTCAAACGCATTTTGTCGCTCCTGCCCGAAAGTCCTGCCTATTTCGACAAGGACGCCCTCACCGACCGCAATCTGCGTTTCTTCGCGTCTGAAATCATCCGCGAAAAAATATTGGTGAACTACGACAAGGAAATTCCTTATTGCACAGAAGTGGTGATTGACCGTTTTAAGGAAGATGACGACAAGTATACCATTGAGGCGGTAATCCACGTGGCGCGCGACTCGCAGAAAGGCATTCTTATTGGGCGGCAGGGCCTCATGCTGAAAAAAACAGGCACGCAGGCACGCAAAGACATGGAAAACTTTTTCGAAAAGAAAGTCTTTCTCCGGCTTTTTGTGAAAGTAAATCCCAGCTGGCGTGAAGACCCCAAAAAACTGCGCCAATTCGGCTATATTCAGGAGTAGGTAAGAGGCCGGGGTGGCTAAAATCAATAAAAATTTAAGCTAACAATAGTAAATGTGCCTTCAATCCAAGGTGAAAAGAATTTTTGTAATTATCGGGTAAGGCAAAAAAAGTTTTTCAGGATGGCTTCGCCCGCCGCGCCCGATTTTTCGGGATGGAACTGCACGGCATAAAAGTTATCCTTGTGCAACGCCGCGCTGAACGGAAGAATGTAGTCGGTGGCGGCCACCGTGCAAGGGTTTAGTGGCACATAGTAACTGTGGACGAAATACACAAAGCGGCCTTCCAACGCCTCGCCGAACAGGGGACTGCGAGCGCCGGAGAGTGTATTCCATCCCACATGCGGCACCTTGTCTTCGTGCTTTTGCGGAACAAACCGCCGGACGTCGCTGTCGAAAATATGCAGGCAGTCCACATCGCCCTCTTCCGAGTGGCGGCACATCAGTTGCATGCCTAAGCAGACGCCCAGCACCGGCTGCCGGAGCCCCTTGATGAGCCGGTCGAGGCCGTGCGCCCTGAGGTGCTCCATGGTGGTGCACGCTTCGCCCACTCCGGGGAAAATAACCTTGTCGGCCTGTTGCAACAGCGCCGGTTCTGCGGTAATGACCGGCTCCACGCCCAGCCGCCGCAAGGCATAATCAACCGAACAGGTGTTTCCCGCATTATATTTCAGAATGGCTATCATCACTCTTCACTTTTAGTTCTTGATGCTACAGCGTTTCTTCGTGGCATAGCGTCAAAAGTTCTTTCACAATTGACGGAGCAAGTCCAACGTGTTCAACTTTGTTAATACGATAAGGCAACTTGTATCCGTAATAACGGCGACCTTAGGCATTTTGTATATCCTCCAATAAATCGCCGACCTTTGTGCTGAACGGCGAAACGCCATATTTGCCCATTAGCTCAATAAATCCGCGCTTGGACAAATTGGCCAGCGAGGAAGCCTGTCCGGCCGAAAGCACTTCGTCTTCATAGAGCTTTGCCGCCAGATATACAGAAATGTCAAAAGTAGGGAGTATTCCTGAATGTGGCGGTATGTTCAATGTTATTCTGGGCATGATAATTTATTTTTAATATGAATGCAAAAATACAAAAAAATTCTTATCCCTTAATCCTTTAATCCCGCTAAAGCGTTCCTTTCGTGGATGGCAGTTCGTAGCGGTAGATGTCGCGGCGGACGGCCATTTTGATGCTGCGGGCAAGGGCTTTGAAGATGCCTTCAATCTTGTGGTGCTCGTTGTCGCC
>JAIRMK010000210.1 GCA_031258755.1 Prevotellaceae bacterium | reverse complement strand
AATAGACGTTAGTAGTTCCGGTAATAGCTTTGAATAAACTTTGTCAGATTGATATAAATCGGTATGGTAAACTGTACAAACAATTCTTGTGGCGGCGGCGCCGGCGAGGGTTTATCGCGTTTGCACAGGTTCAGTTCCTTGCTGCTTAGCGCCCGCTCGTCGCCGTTAAACGAAGCCCATGAGTCTCTCCATACATAAGTGCCGGGAAAACGTTGTTGCGACAATACGGTTTTCGATGCATAATTGATAATAGAAGCCTCCAGTATGCCGCTGGATGATAATTCGATGGTATGTGTGGTGAGCGTGGCCTTGACCTTTCCATATACTGTGTGCTCCACGCCTTTCTTGTCTTTATAGGTTCCGGCAGCCACACTGTCGCGTGTTACTTCGCGCGTGTTTTTGCTTTCGCGCAGTTGCCCGACTACGAAATCCAGAAATCGCAAACGGATTAGCTGGTCGGGTTGCAGTTGCTTTATTTCGGCTGCTTCCGGAGAGAAAACCTGTATAAATTCATTCCGGATGCCGGTGGAGAAGTATTCGAATACTTTGGTTTGGAAAAAATCGGCGCTTATTTTATATTGCCCTTCTACCGGTACTTGCTCCAGCACTACTTTTAGCGTGGCTTGCCATTTTGCTTCCTGCAGCTTATTGGCTACGTCCTTGTAGCCTGGGATGATGCTGTTTACCTGCTGGTATTGCAGGTACGCTTCTTTTGCCGCCTGGCGCGTACCTGACAGGAGACGGTTTTCGGCGATTTGGTAACTTTCTTCGGCCGCCATGTCGCGAGCCGATTCCAGTTGTGAAGTATAATAATCGACATGGGGAATAAGCTGTAACCCGGCCGGACATCGCGACAACTGGATAGCAATATTGTTCATTTGGTAGTACATGTTAAGAATCATCAGGAAACGTTGCGGATTTGACGGCGACGCCAACAACCGTTCCACTTCCCGTTGGGTATAATCGACAGCCAGCGGATAAGCCTGCTCCAAGGCGCTGGCGGCTTTGGCATTGTCTGGCGACGAACGCAGTTTCTCTATGGCCTGCAGGCAGGCTGTGTAGTAGTCGCCTTTCGACAAGGCTTTTTGTCCGGTGCTTTTACAGGCTGTCAGCAACACGCTGGCGATTGCCAATGTACTTATTACATTAAATAGTTTCATTTGTTTAGTTATTTTGTTTGGCTACTCTCTCTTTGTGCCGGGTTAATATGCGACAAAGGTAATAAAACTAAACAACATACTGAAAATTGAAATACTTTATTACCTTTGTGCAAACGTTTAAAATCATATAAGTCATGATACGACACACACACTTTCGCGATACAGGCCACATACTTTGTGTGGCTCTTCTGGGACTTCTGCTCACGACGGCAAGTTGCACCGCCCCTCATCACCGCTTGCAGGACGGCGTTTGGCGCGCCGAACTCACCCTGTCGGACGGCAAACAGGCGCCGTTCCTCTTTGACGTGCGCCATGCGGCCACTGATACGGCCATATTGACCTTGATAAACGGTGAAGAACGCGTGCCCCTCACCGGTATCCGCTACGTGGCCGATACGGTGATTATCCCGATTGAGGCCTACGATGCGGAAATACAAGCCCGCGTGTCGGGCTACTCTTTGAGCGGCTATTTCATCAAAAAGTATATAGAGAATGACGCCGGCGTGCCTTTCAGGGCGCAACGAGGCGATGTGCCACGCTTTGCTCCGCCGGCATCGCCCGCCACCGTTACCATTGACGGAAGGGACGTCCTTTTTGTGAATGGGAAGCGCGATACGGTGCGCAATGTGGGGATTTTCGCTACGGACAATCATATTGTAACCGGCACCATCCTTGCCAATTCCGGCGACCTGCGTTTTTTTGAAGGCGCTGTGACCGGCACCGGCGTGCAACTTTCCGCCTTTAGCGGGTTAACGCCCTATTTGATTGAACTTGATTTTACCGGTAACGATACGTTTGAAGGTGCGCTTTACACGGCGCGGGGTAAGACGGCTTTTGTGGGGCGGCGCAACGCCCGCGCAGCGCTTGCCGATGTATATTCCCTGACCAAACTAAAGCGCGGCTTTGACCGTCTTGGCTTCATCCTGCCCGATGCCGAAGGACGGCTCATTTCGCTTGACGACGCACGCTATCAGGGAAAGGTGGTGATTGTGTCGGTGCTCGGTACGTGGTGTCCCAATTGCCTTGACGAGGCCGCATACCTGTCGCAGTGGTACAGGGAAAATAAAGACCGGGGCGTGGAAATCCTGGGACTGGCCTTTGAACGCAAGGACGACGCGGCATACGCCCATGCGGCCATCAACCGCCTGAAAGCGCAGTATGGTGTGGACTACGACATACTGTTTGCCGGCAAAGCAGGCGGCGACGCGCTGGCCAAAGTCCTCCCTGAAATCGACAAACTGGCGGGTTATCCTACCACTTTCTTTATCGACAGGAAGGGAAAGGTGGCGAAAATCCATACGGGATTTAGCGGCCCTGCTACCGGCGTTTTCTACGAAGCTTGGCAGGCGGCGTTTAATGCGCTGGTTGATGAATTGCTTTCTAAGCACGTGTAGCCAAATTCGGAAGTAAAAACCCGCCAAATTCGGAAGTAAAAGCTTGCCAAATTCGGAAGTAAAAGCTATCTTTGCAGGAAAATAATTTTATTATGAATAAAAGTTATTATTTGCCGCGAGTTTGCGACTTGAAGTTGCAAAAAGCGCTCGACACTATGGGCGCCGTCCTTATTGAAGGCGCTAAATGGTGTGGGAAAACAAGCACAGCGAGCCACATTGCCCAAAGTACGCTGTTTATGCAAGACCCCGACAACACCCGTTCCTATCAGCAAATGGCAGACACAAAGCCGTCTTTATTGTTGAAAGGGGCAACGCCCCGGCTGATTGATGAATGGCAGATGGCGCCGGTGCTTTGGGACGCCGTCCGTTTTGAGGTGGACAAAAGGGCAAAAACCGGGCAGTTCATTCTTACAGGCTCGGCCGTACCCGACGACAATGTCGTGGCACATACCGGTACGGGGCGTTTTGCACGAATTTTGATGCGTCCGATGAGTTTGTACGAATCAAAAGAGTCGAACGGGACGGTTTCGCTGGCAGATTTGTTCGCCGGAAAACACGATATAGAGAGCAAATCCGAGTTGAGCATCGAACAAATAGCGTTTGCAATATGCAGGGGAGGATGGCCTGCTTCAATCAATAAGTCCGGCAGTCCGGCATTACGGATGTCGATTGACTACGTAGAGGCAATCATCAATCAGGATATTTCGCGGGTAGATGGGGTTGAAAAAAATCCCCACAGGGTGCGGTTGCTTTTACGGTCTATCGCGCGGAACATTGCCACGCAGGCCTCTATTCAAACGCTTCTGGACGATGTGGAAGCCATGGAGACAAGCATTTCCGACAAAACCGTGGCCATGTATATGAATGCTTTGCGGCGAATTTTTGTTATTGAGCCAATGCCCGCATGGTCGCCTTCGGTACGGTCGAAAACAGCCATCAGGACTTCGCCCAAACATCATTTTGTCGACCCATCCATCGCTACGGCAGTCATGAGAATGGATGCCGGAAGCGTATTAAGCGACTTTGAGTACTTTGGCTTTTTATTCGAATCGTTTTGTGTGCGCGACGTTCGCATTTATGCCCAATACAATGACGGCGATGTGCTACATTACCTTGATAAAAGCGGATTGGAAGCCGACATGATAGTACAGTTGCACGATGGCCGCTGGGGCGCTATCGAGGTGAAATTGGGAAATAAACAGATAGAAGAAGCCGCCGGGAATTTACTCAAACTGAAAAACAAAGTGGACACCGGTAAAATGAAAGAGCCCTCCTTTCTGATGATTTTGACCGGCGGCCCCTTCGCATTCAAACGGAAAGACGGGATATTAGTCGTTCCAATAGGCTGCCTGAAACAATGAAACACCGGTCTTGTTTTTACTATTGCTAAACCCATAACTCACACAATCGTCACCTCGATGCCCCGGCTTTCCAGCGCATCCACATAGCTCTCGCTCACCTTGTCGTCGGTAATGACCTGATGTACCTTATCGAAAGAGCAGATGCGCCCGAAGCCGCGCCGCCCGAACTTTGACGAATCGGCCAACACGATGGTGCGCTGCGCCGCCGCAATCATGTATTGGTTCACGTTCGCCTCCATCAGGTTACTGGTGGTGCAGCCGTATTCCAAATCGAGCCCGTCAACCCCGAGGAACAGCTTGCTGCACGAGAATTGCGAGAGCATCTGTTGCGCGTAAGGCCCGTTGACCGAAGTGGAAGTTTTCCGCACGATGCCGCCTAATTGTATGATTTCGATATTCGGATTTTTGCATAGCGCCATAGCCACGTTCAGCGCCGAAGTCAGCACGGTGAGCGGCAATTCCGCTTCAATGATTTTGGCTAAGAAGAGCACGGTCGTTCCCGAAGCGATAATAATTGCGTCGTTCTCCTGAATGAGCGTCGACGCCTTCTGTGCGATACGCCGCTTTTCGTCCACCATGATAAGCTCTTTTTCGCTCACGTTGATGTCCCGGGTCATGTAAGGGTTGAGCAGGTTGATGCTGCCGTGCGTGCGGAAAAGCAGCTTCCGTTCCTCCAGTTGCTTCATGTCTTTCCGGAGTGTAACCGGCGACACGCCCAACGCCTCGCATAAGTCCGACACCCTGATTTCTCCTTCCTTGTTTAAACGTTCAAGAATATATTTGTGCCGCCATGCTATGGATTTTTTCTGGGTATTCATCATTCACACTTGAATTTTTTACAAAGATAAGATATTGTGTGCATTTTTCCTATTTGTTAATATTTTTTTCATATTTGCTTAAAAAATATTATGCTAAAAATCAATATTTTAGATAAAAAAGAAATAAAACGAAATAAAAATACTTGTTTTATTGTAAAATATATATTACTTTTACTTTTGTTTTTTATGAATATCTTTTAAATATTTGTTGTTTTTTATGGTTATGGACAGAGACAAAATGATGGATGCTCTTAAAGAGAATCAACAGTGGGATGTGGTGGTCATTGGCGGAGGTGCAACCGGCTTGGGCGTGGCGGTCGATGCAGCGGCGCGCGGGTATAAAGTGGCGTTGCTCGAAATGATTGATTTTGCGAAAGGGACATCGTGTAAAAGTACCAAGTTGGTGCATGGCGGGGTGCGCTACCTGCAACACGGCGATGTGATGTTGGTGTGGGAAGCCCTGCGCGAGCGGGGACGCATGAAGCAAAATGCCCCGCATTTAGTCAAAGACCAGTCTTTTGTCATATCAAATTATACGTATTGGAATAATTTTTTATATTTTTGTGGACTTACTTTCTACGATATGCTATCGTTTGGTTTCGGATATGGCCGCAGTCGTTTCATTTCGGCCGGAAAAGTAATAAAATGTTTGCCGACTACCGTCAAAAGGGGGTTGAAAGGCGGCATTGTATATCACGATGGGCAGTTTGACGATTCGCGCATGGCGGTGAATTTGGCGCAGACTTGCACGGAGCTGGGCGGCGTAGTCGTAAATAAAGCAAAAGTGACGGCCATGCTGCATGACGAAGTCGGAAAGGTGGCTGGGGTGAAGTTCACCGATGCCGAGTTGGGCGAGGAGATAACGCTGAAGGCGCGTTGCGTGGTGAACGCCTGTGGCGTGTTTGTCGACAACGTGATGTCGATGGATGCGCCCGAACACAAGAAAATGGTCACGCCGAGCCAGGGCGTGCACCTGGTATTCGACAAAAAGTTCCTGCCGGGCGATTATGCCGTGATGATTCCGAAAACCAGCGACGGCCGCGTGCTGTTTGCCGTGCCGTGGCACGACAAGGTGGTGGTGGGCACTACCGACATTATGCGTCCTGAGGCGGAACTGGAGCCCCTGCCGCTGAAAGAAGAAATCGACTTTATCCTGAATACCGCCGCCCTCTACTTTGAAACGCCGCCGCAGTATGCCGACATCCTTTCTGTGTTCGCCGGACAGCGCCCGCTGGCCGCGCCGAAAAACGAAGGGAAAAGCACGAAAGAACTGTCGCGCGGACATAAGATTATAGTGTCGCCGCACAAACTCATTACCATTACCGGCGGCAAGTGGACGTCGTATCGCCGCATGGCCGAAGACACGCTCGACAAGGCTATCAAATTAGGCTTGCTGGAAGCCAAAAAGTGCCGGACGAAAAACCTGCGCATCCATGGCTATCGTCCGCATCCCGATTTAAATAATCATTTATATGTGTATGGAAGCGACGAAGCCGCAATCAGGGACTTGGCAGGCAGCACTCCGGCGTATGCGGAAAAGTTGCACAACGACTATCCCTATACGGTAGCAGAGGTAATATGGGCGGTACGGCATGAAATGGCGCGCGACGTGGAAGACGTGCTGGCACGCCGCGTACGGCTTTTGTATATCGACGCCCGCGCCGCCATCGCTGCTGCGCCGGCAGTAGCGCAAGTAATAGCAAAAGAATTGAATAAAGGACAGGATTGGATAGACCGGCAAATCGAAACCTTCACTGCCCTGTCCCAAAAATATCTCATAACCAATTAATCATTAACAATTAATCATTAATCATTAACCTTCAACCCATGAAGAACATCCTACAGCCCCCGGCGCACAAGGCATTGATAGATGAGGGAAAAATCGATAAAACCTACAGGCAAATGAGGTGGAAAGTTTTTCTCGGCGCTTTTCTCGGCTATGCGGCGTATTATTTGGTGCGGAAAAACTTATCGCTGGCTGCGCCCGGGATGATAGAAGACGGATTGCTCGACAAGGCGAGCGTGGGTATTGCCGGCTCGGCCGTTTCCATTGCCTACGCATTCAGCAAATTTATCATGGGCAGTAT
>JAIRMK010000208.1 GCA_031258755.1 Prevotellaceae bacterium | reverse complement strand
TCAGCAATCGCATGAAGTTCTTCAATACTTTTCTTGTTAAGTTCTAATATGTCGTACATAAATTAATATTTTTGAGTGGAAATAGTTTGGTGTTACAAACTGGTTTAGAAATGTTTTCGGATTTTAAATTCGCTGCAAAGATACAATAACATTTTTAATCTGCAAATTTTTTCTTTTTTTTATTCCTTAATTTATATTAAATTTGCCGGCAACTTACTCTTCATGGCTATGAATAAATTATTGTCTGTTTCCATGTTATCTTCAAATTTTGGCCAACTTGACGCTGAAGTGAAGATGGTTAATAAAAGTGTAGCCGACTGGTTTCACCTTGATATTATGGATGGTGTATTCGTGCCCAATATTTCTTATGGCTTCCCGGTGGTGAAGGCCGTTGCGAAAGAGGCGGAAAAGCCGTTGGATGTACATTTAATGATTAAAAATCCCGACCGCTACCTTGCCGCATTTAAGGATGCTGGGGCTGCGTGGCTTACGGTACATTATGAAACGTGCACGCACCTTCACCGCACCTTGCGGGAAATTCGTAATTCAGGCATGAAGGCGGGCGTGGCACTCAATCCGCATACCCCGGTAGCCGCCCTGTCTGATATCTTGCAGGAAACCGACCTGGTGCTGATCATGTCGGTAAATCCGGGTTTTGGCGGACAAACTTTTATTACGCAGACTTACCGGAAAATTGCGGAGGCGAAGGAACTTATTTTGCGTGAAAACGTAACTACACTGCTTGAAGTGGATGGTGGCGTGGGCGCACAGAACGCCGAAGCGCTCTATGCCGCAGGCGCCGATGTGCTGGTTGCAGGACACGCTGTATTCGGCGCGGCCGATCCGATGCAGGCCATGTGCCGGATAAAAAATGGAATAATCCCGAAATAAAAATAGATTAACAGATTAATGATGGATAGTATTGTCAAAATTGATTTGCGCTCCACCGCTTCTTTTGTGGATGCCGGAACATTAGATGTCTGGCGCGAGAAAGCGCTGCAGGCTTTAATTAAATTGGAAAGCCGTAAAGGAGAAGGAAATGATTTCTTAGGATGGATCGATCTCCCTGCCGCTTGTACGGCAACGGTGCGGGACGACTTGAAAAATGTGGCCGGTAAACTTTCGCAGGGGATTGAACTCGTGGTGGTGATTGGCATTGGTGGATCTTATCTCGGCGCCAAAGCCGTACTCGACGCCCTGTCGCACAGTTTTAATACGCTTCTGCCGCAACGCAAACATCCCTTACTGCTTTTTGCCGGACAAAATATCAGTGAAGATTATCATGCCGAGTTGCTCGATGTACTTAAAAACCATTCCGCAGCCTGCATTGTAATTTCAAAATCGGGGACTACTACCGAGCCGGCCATTGCCTTCCGCTTAATTAAGCAACACTTTGAAGAAAAGTACGGCAAAGCCGGCGCTAAAAATCGCATTGTGGCCATTACAGACGCAGCACGCGGCGCCTTGCGTGTGTTGGCCGGCCAGGAGGGCTATTCCACTTTTGTAATTCCCGATGATGTGGGCGGGCGTTTTTCGGTGTTCACCCCTGTAGGCCTTTTGCCTGTTGCCGCGGCGGGATTTGATATTGACGCTTTAATAAAAGGTGCGGCCGATATGGCGTGTCATACTGCAGCACAGGAACAGACCAATCCGGCGGTGCAGTATGCGGCAGTACGTAATGCCCTGTATGCGCAGGGCCGGAAAATAGAAGTATTGGTAAATTATAACCCCAAACTCCATTATGTGACCGAATGGTGGAAACAGCTTTACGGCGAAAGCGAAGGCAAGGCGCACAAAGGGCTGTTTCCTGCCGGTGTGGATTTCACTTCCGACCTCCATTCCATGGGACAATACCTGCAGGAAGGCGAGCGCCACTTGTTTGAAACCGTGTTGAGCGTGGCGCATGAAAAGCATACGCTCACTATTCCGTCTGATGCGCAAAACCTCGATCAGCTGAATTTCTTGGCCGGGAAGCGGCTTTGCGAATGTAACAAAATGGCTGAACTGGGCACCCTTTTGGCGCATGTGGACGGCGGTGTGCCCAATATCCATATTGAAATTCCCACGCTTGACGAATATCATCTCGGCGGATTGCTCTATTTCTTTGAAAAAGCTTGCGGCGTCAGTGGTTATCTGCTTGGCGTGAATCCGTTTGA
This sequence comes from Prevotellaceae bacterium, assembly GCA_031258755.1. Classification (GTDB taxonomy): domain Bacteria; phylum Bacteroidota; class Bacteroidia; order Bacteroidales; family UBA932; genus JAIRLC01. The sequence goes on along the minus strand of JAIRMK010000208.1, from coordinate 416 downwards.
CCAGCCGGGGGTAGAGGCTTACAAGAAAAACATGTTCGCCCTGCTCAACAAACCGGGCTTTGAACAGCAAGGCGAAGCCTTGCGAAGACGGCTATAAACCTGTAAACTATTGTAGATTGTCGGTAAGCCGCCTCATTTCTTCATCGGGCGAAGCGTTTTCATACAAAATACGGTAAGTGGTTTCGGCAATGGGCATATCCACCTTGTGTTTGAGGTTAAGGTGATGGATACTTTTGCAGGCATAATACCCTTCGGCAATCATATTCATTTCGGCCTGCGCCGAAGTGACAGAATAACCTTTCCCAATCATAGCGCCGAATGTGCGGTTGCGGCTGAATTGCGAATAACACGAGATCGGACGAGCGTCGTGGAGGGAAAGAGTGTGATTACCGGTGTAGGTGTCGGGGGGGGCGGGG
>JAIRMK010000207.1 GCA_031258755.1 Prevotellaceae bacterium | reverse complement strand
ATCTCTACGGTGGTGCACAAGCCGGATTTGCACAAAGCGCTTAACGTAATTCATGAGGCCTTCTTTCTGGTCGATTACAAGGAGGTTTTCCTGTATATTGCCGGCATCGGGACGGTGGGCAGCAGCCTGATGCAGCAAATACGGCAGCAGCGCGACGATTTGAAAAGACATCACCGGCTCAAAATAAACGTGGTGGGCGTGATGAATTCCAAAAAAATGTTGTTCGACGAACAGGGTATCGACCTCGACGATGTGAAGGGAGCGCTTGAACACAAAGGCGTGCCGCTCAGCTTGAACGACTTTTTACAACATCTTGCGTCGCTCAACCTGCGCAACAGCATTTTTGTGGATTGCACGGCCAGTGCAGAGGTCGCAGACATTTACGAGAGCGTGTTACAGTCGTTTGTGTCGGTAGTGGCGGCCAACAAAACGGCTTGCTCCGGCAGTTATGCCGGCTACCGGAAACTGCAAGACCTGTCGCGTACGCGCGGGGTGAAGTTCCTCTACGAAACCAACGTGTGCGCGGGGTTGCCTGTGATTAAAACAATCAACGAACTGGTGTTGAGCGGTGATAAAATAACGAAGCTGGAAGCGGTGCTTTCCGGTACGCTCAACTTTATTTTCAACACCATCAGCGACGAAATTCCGATGAGCCAAGCCATAAAAATGGCAAAGGAGAAGGGCTATTCGGAGCCCGACCCGCGCATAGATTTAAGCGGCGCGGACGTGCTGCGCAAGATATTGATTTTGTCCCGCGAGTGCGGCTATCCGTTGGAAAAAACCGATGTGGAAATACACACATTCCTGCCCGCCGACTGTTTTAATGCGCCCACGATAGACCTGTTTTTTGACGAGGTGCGGAAGTTAGACGCCGGCTTTGAGGCGCGTCGCAAGGCTTTGTATGCCGCGGGTAAGCGTTGGCGGTTTGTGGCGTCGCTTGATAACGGAAAAGCAACCATCAGCCTGCAGGAAGTGGACAGCACGCATCCGTTTTTTAACCTGCAAGGCAGCGACAACATCATCATGCTGCACACCGGACGGTATAGCGCGCAACCCATGGTTATCAAAGGCGCCGGCGCCGGTGCGGCGGTTACCGCTGCCGGCGTGTTCGGCGACATCATCCGTATAGCCAACATTTAGGAGTTAAGAACTAAGAGTTAAGAACTATTAAAATCTAATATCTGAAAGTCTAATATCTAACATCTGAAAGTCTAATGTCTAAAAATCTAAAAGTATTTGCGCCGGCTACGGTGGCTAATGTGGCTTGCGGGTTTGACGTGTTGGGGTTCGCGTTGCACAGCCCCGGCGACGAATTGCACATCACATTCAACGACAGCGGCACGCTGGTATTACACAACGAAACGCCGTATGAGTTGCCGTTGTCGCCCGAAAAAAATGTAACGGCGGTGGCGTTGCAGGCCATGCTCGATGCGTTGCAGAGCAGGCAGGGCTTCACGGTTACGTTCCTGTCGAAAATCATGCCTGGCAGCGGCGTCGGTTCGAGTGCAGCGAGCGCGGCTGCCGGCGTATTCGGCGCCAATGAATTGCTTGGACGTCCGTTTACACGCCGGCAGCTGGTGGCTTTTGCCATGCAGGGCGAGCGGGCGGCAAGCGGTTCGGCGCACGCCGACAATGTGGCGCCGGCGCTCATGGGCGGTTTCACGCTCATACGCAGTTACACGCCGCTCGACGTCGTTCCCATTCCCAGCCCGCCGGTGTTTGCCACTGTGGTACACCCGCAGATAGAGGTTCGCACCAGCGACAGCCGTAAGATTTTGCGTCAGGAGGTGCCTATAAAAAAGGCAGTGGAGCAATGGGGTAACGTTGCCGGATTAGTGGCGGGGCTTTTTACCAACGACTACGACCTTATCAGCCGCTCGCTGCACGACGTGATTGTAGAACCGGTGCGCGCGCTGCTCATCCCCGAATTTTACGTCATCAAGCAGGCCGCCATCGACGCGGGTGCATTGGGGTGCAGCATATCGGGCAGCGGCCCTTCCATATTTGCCCTGAGCAGCGACGAAGCCACCGCGCATAAGGTGGCGCAGGCCATGCGGCGCGGATTTGACCACGTGGGTATCGAAAATCATACTTTTGTTTCGCCGGTGAATAAGGAAGGCGTACGGATTAAGGGTTAAGAAAACAATTAAACAGTTAAACAACTCAACAATTCAACAATGAACTACTACAGCACCAACAGGCAAGTTCCACCGGCCACATTGCGGGACGCTGTTCTTAAAGGGTTAGCCGATGATAACGGTTTATATATGCCGGAGCGTATTCCGCAGCTCGGCAACGATTTTTTTTCCGCGCTGCACCGGAAAACGTTGCAGGAAATGGCGCTGGAGGTGGCCGTGGCGCTCTTCGGCGATGACATTGCCGAGGCACAGTTGCACGACATCGTATATGATGCGCTGTCTTTTGAAATTCCGTTGGTAAAAGTGACCGGCAGTTGTTACAGCCTTGAATTGTTTCATGGTCCCACTATGGCGTTTAAGGATGTGGGCGCCCGCTTTTTGGCGCGCATGATGCAACATTTTACCCGGAATGAAAAGGTCGAAACGAATGTGCTGGTGGCCACCTCCGGCGATACGGGCAGCGCGGTGGCCAACGGTTTCCTGGGGGTGGAGGGGATTACTGTAACGGTGTTGTATCCCAAAGGACTGGTGAGCAACATTCAGGAAGCGCAGTTCACCACGTTGGGGCAAAACGTGCGTGCGCTGGAAGTGGAAGGCACATTTGACGACTGCCAGCGCTTGGTGAAGCAGGCTTTTCTGGATAAGGAACTCAATGCACGGCGCAGGCTCACCTCTGCCAATTCTATCAATCTGGCACGTTTTATCCCGCAGGCGTTCTACTACTTCTGGGGCTGGGCGCAGATGCCGCAGGGCGGCGAAGTGACCGTTTGCGTGCCCAGCGGCAACTTCGGTAACTTGACGGCAGGCATACTGGCGCAGCGTATGGGTCTTCCTGTTAAGCATTTTATTGCGGCCAACAACGCCAACGACGTTTTTCTGGAATACCTGCAAACAGGTACATTTTCGCCGCGTCCGAGCATAGCCACCATTGCCAATGCCATGGACGTGGGCAACCCCAGCAACTTTGTCCGCATTCTGGATTTATACGGCAACGACTACGCCAAAATCACCGCCGCTATTTCGGGCTATCGTTACAGCGACGCGCAAATTCGCGAGGTGGTGAAGCGTGTGTTTGATGAGGCAAAATACCTTCTCGACCCGCACGGCGCCTGCGCCTGCGAGGCCCTGCGCGAGCGCCTGCAAGGCGATAAGAAGGCGACAGGGTTTTTCCTGGAAACGGCGCATCCTGCCAAGTTCAAGGAGACGGTAGATGACATTTTGGGCGCCGACATTCCCATTCCCGGCAAGCTGCAAGCCTTTATGCGCGGCCGGAAGCAGACCATCGCCATGAGCAACCGGTATGAGGACTTCAGGGCGTTTATAACTTCGGCTAACAAATAAAACTTCAGGTAAAAGCTTGCAGATTCATTTTTTTTATCTACATTTGTGCAGTTGAAATGAGGAATTGCAAGATAATCCGCAGTAGAACTTCATGATTGCACGATTTTTTAAATTACAGGATGTTGAAAATGAAAGTGTTTTTCTTTTTGGAGCAAGACAAACCGGGAAAACAACACTTTTAAATCAACTTTTTCCCGGTGTCCGTTATTACGATTTGCTAAAAGCCGATAAATTTGAACAGTTAAATCGCCGGCCGGAACTTTTGCGCGAAGAGTTGTTAAGTTGTAAGGAAAATGAATTGATTATTATTGATGAAATTCAAAAAATACCGCAACTGTTAGATGAAGTGCATTGGCTGATAGTGAATAAAAACCTGCGATTTATACTGAGCGGGTCAAGTGCCCGAAAATTGAGGCGTACCGGCGCTAATACACTTGGAGGCCGCGCATTACGGAATGTGCTTTATCCGTTAGTCAGTGCAGAGATTTCCGATTTCAATCTGATTCGGGCGGTAAATAATGGGATGTTACCCCGTCATTACCTCATTGAGAATGCAAGGAAAAGACTACAGGCTTACGTTGGGACGTATTTGCAGGAGGAAATAAAAGCAGAAGCGCTGGTTCGCAGTTTAAATTCGTTTAATCGTTTTTTGGAAGCAGCCGCTTTGACGAATGGAGAAATAGTTAATTATCAAAACATTGCCACAGATTGTGGCGTGAGTGCAAATACGGTTCGGGAATATTTTTCCATACTCTCCGACACGATGCTTGGCTACATGATACCGGCTTTCCGGAGAACAGTGAAACGCAGGCTGGTGCAAGCGCCCCGGTTTTATTATTTTGACGTAGGCATTGCAAACTATTTGCTAAACCGGAAAAACCTGTTGCCGGGAACTACCGATTTCGGGCACGCTTTTGAGCACTTTGTCATACAGGAAATAATTGCCTGCCTTGGGTATTCGGATAATGAAAATACCCTTTCCTATTGGCGAACAAGCGGCGGCGTGGAAGTCGATGCGGTTTTAGGAGACGCCCGTGTGGCCATCGAAATAAAATCAACGCCGGAAGTACAAGTCCGTCATTTGAAAGGATTAAAGATCTTTGCGGAAGAATATCCGCAAGCCCGTTTGCTCATCGTGTCGTTAGACTCAGCCCCTCGTTTGACCGATGGGGTGGAAGTGATGCCGGTTGGCTATTTTCTACAGCAACTTTGGGCGGGAAAAATCGTATAGACATTATATGTTTCGGCAATCGCTACAGGTAGTTATCAGGCTATCCGATGTATCCTATTGGCGCTATTATGACTTCGCGATTGAGAGGTAAGAGATTTTCATATAAACAAATTATTGCACCTTTTCCCGTTTTCAATCCTAATTTTTCCAATAGCTTAAAGTGCCGTAGATCTTCTTCTTTCGGCGAGGCTGTTCGTTTTATTTCAATGGGATAGAATAAGCCATCATATTCAATAAGTAAATCAATTTCGTGTTTTTCTTTATCTCTGTAGAAATAAAAATTTGCATTTTGGCAATTGTGCATGTACGATTTAAGAATTTCCGACACCACGTATGTTTCGAGAAATGCGCCGTTCATCGCGCCCAACGACAATGTTTCCACCGTGTTCCAACCACAAAGATAAGCACAAAGTCCTGTGTCGAAAAAATGAAGTTTTGGCGTTTTCACTGCGCGGTTGGTAAGATTGTTGTAGTAGGGCTGCAACAGGAAAATCAAACCTGAAGTCAAAAGAATCGAAATCCATGATTTTACGGTACTCTCAGATATTCCGACATTTTTAGCCATATCTGCATAGTTGAGCAACTGCCCTGTTCGAGCCGCTGCAACTTTCAAAAAAGTCAGAAATGCATGCTCATTGCCCACCTGCGTTAGTGCACGTACATCGCGTTCGAGATACGTTTTCAGATAAGACGCATAAAAAAGCGTTCTGTCCATATTTTTTGTAGCGTGAAGCTCTGGAAACGAGCCGTTTAATATTGTTTGATAAGTGGTTGTAACAGTGTGTGGCTCTCTTTTATCCGGCGTAAGCAGTGAAGGCAGAAAAATATCGCCTTTCCGAGAGTTTTTTTCGGCTTGCGAAAATCCCTGTAATTCAACGATTGCCACACGTCCGGCCAACGATTCCGATATATTTTTTATCAATACAAACTGTTGTGACCCCGTCAACCAAAACATTCCTTTCTTCTTCTGTTTATCAACCGCCATTTTGATATACGGAAAAAGTTGTGGCGCATATTGTACTTCATCTATAAATACGGGCGGCTCATAAGTTTGCAGAAAAAGAGCAGGATCGGTTTGCGCCAACATTCGTGCGTTAGGATCGTCAAGCGTAACAAATTTTCGATTAGGATCAGCCAGTTTTTCAAAAACAGTTGTTTTCCCTACTTGTCGCGGTCCTGTAATCAAAATAACCGGGAAAGTAGCATTTATTTGCTCAATTTTAGGAGAAATAGTCCTTGTAAAATACATTTTATAAACAACTTACATAAATATTCGACTAATCCGCAGTTGGATCGCGGATTAGTCGCAAAGGTACAACATCTTATTTTATTCTGCAAATTTGTTTTGTTATAAGATGATGAATAATGGTTATTTTTTCATCCGATAATGAGTAAATCCAATTTTTTCTGTAAACTTGCCCGAAAAAATTTGCACTTGAAATTTTTATGTTTAACTTTAAATTTTTAAATTATGAATTATAATGTCGTCAAAAAAATTCCGAATTTGCATAGGCGTTTTAGCTGGAATAAATCTCACTTTGATATTTATTAAAGGTGAAGCGTGGGAATGTTGGGGTGTGCTCGTTATGCTTGTTGTATTGTTGCCATTTGCTTACGTTTCAAAAAAGCTTGTCAAACAACAGCAAAAAGATGAGGAAAAATTTTGAACTGATGTATTGGCTATACAACGAATTTTAAAATGTCTCCGTCAAGACTTCCACTTTCACTTTCTTGTCTTTTACAATAATGTAATAGTCCCCCAATTCCAGAAAACGGTTTCCTTCGCCATCTACAAAACCAAAGACCTTTTCAAGGTCAATCTCAAAACGGAAGATTTTTGTTTCACCTACTTTTATCATTTGTTTTTCAAAATGTTTAAGCTCCTTAACCGGACGTGAAATAGAGGACACCGGATCACAGATGAACCAATGGACTGTTTCCATTCCATCTATATTTCCTGTATTTGTTACAGGTACTTCTATTGACAACTTATCCCCTTTTCCTACTTTTAGTGCAGACTGCTTTAAATCTCCATATTCAAAGGTTGTATAACTAAGACCATGTGCAAATTCATAAAGAGGTGCACTCGGTATATCCTGGTATTTCCCCTGGTGAGGACGAGCACTCTGGCGGTGATTGTAATAGACAGGGATTTGTCCTGTTGAATAAGGGAACGTAATAGACAACTTTCCCGAGGGGTTTATGCGTCCGGCAACGATACCGGCAACCGGATTTCCTCCGGCTATACCAGGCTGCCAGATTTGTAATATGGCATTACTAAGTTTCTCCAAGCGGTTTAATTCCAACGGACGTCCGCTTGAAAGTAATAATATAACAGGCTTGCCCAGTTTTTTAAGTTCGATCACTAATTCTTCCTGTATCTGGGGCAATGCAATTGTAGATCTGGACGCATTCTCTCCGCTCCATTGGGCTTTTTCTCCTAAACATACGACTACCGCATCAGCCTCTTTTGCTATGGTTACGGCTTTTTTAAATCCTGATTTGTCTTCTCCGTCGAAATCACAACCGGCAGCATAAAACAATTTCGCTTTATCCTTAAATTCTCTTTCCAGGCCATCATAGACAGTGATTGCATCTTCGGCTTTCCCCTGAGCCCTCCATGAACCGAGCAAGTGCCATTGGCTTTTGGCCATAGGTCCTATTACTGCTATTTTCGAAGCATTTTTTAAGGGTAATGTATTATTCTCATTTTTTAATAACACAATAGATTCTTCGGATAGTTGTTCTGCTATTTTTAAGCTTTGGGGTAGAAGAAATCTTTCTTTCTCTGTGGATTGAGGTGTATAAGGATTTTCGAAAAGCCCCAGTCTAAATTTAACCCTTAGCACGCGTCTTACGGCATCGTTAAGCAATTCTTCGGATACTTTGCCCTCTTTCACCAAATCACCTAAATGGTTGTCATAAGCTCGATTCATCATATCCATGTCCACTCCGGCATTGAATGCTTTTTGTGCCGCCTCCTTGTTGTCTTTCGCAACGCCTTGCGGACAAAGTTGCGCTATAGCACCCCAGTCTGAAACCACAAATCCATCATGTCCCCAGCGTTGTTTAAGTATCCCGGTCAGTATATAATGATTGGCTGTACTTGGCGTACCGCTTATATCGTTGAATGAGCTCATCAAAGTAGCCACTCCGGCTTTTACGCTTTCTTCGTAAGGTAACATATAGGTGTCCCACAATGTTTGTCGCGAGATTTCAGTGTAAACATAATCGCGTCCTGCTTCCGATGCTCCATATCCGATATAGTGTTTCAGACAGGCAGCTATATTTTTACCATTTGAAAGATCATTACCCTGATAACCTTTCACTGAGGCCACACCAAATACAGCATTTGTATACGGGTCTTCGCCATATCCTTCCGATACCCTGCCCCACCGTCCGTCGCGGGCTACATCTATCATTGGTGAAAAAGTCCAGTCGACACCCGACATTCTTGCTTCCTGCGCTGCTACAGCACAAGCCTGTTTTACTAATTCGGGATTCCACGAACATGCTTGAGCCAAGGATATGGGATAAACAGTTCTATAACCATGAATTACGTCATAGCCAAATATGACAGGTATACCTAAGCGGGTTTCTTCCATCGCCCTTTTCTGTAACCGGTTGCGTAAGTCTGGATTGCTGCTGAAATATATAAGAGAACCGATTTCTGCAGGAATATCATTTACCGGATCGGCCATGTTATTGGCATTGTCACTTCTGCCCAATGTATATTGGTTGAGTTGCATCACCTTTTCATCCAATGTCATTCTTGACACCAGATCATTGACCCTTTCTTCTACGGATCGACCTGCGTCTTTGTATACAGGTTGATCCTTTTTACTCTGAGTTGTCAGATTACATGAGGCTGCCAACAGCAATAAAAAAGCAATTTTTCTATTTTTCATGATATATTCCCATTTATTTTCGTTCAAAGTTACCCCTTTTTATTATTTAAACAAGGGTTTACCGGACAATCGTAATAATTCCTGTTTATTATTTTTCAGATCAAATATCACAACTTCATTCTTTCCTTTGACTAAAATATTAGCCGGAATTTGAATTGATTGTTGTTTTTCTTCTTCCCAATACGAACCCAGATAGGCTCCGTTGATCCATACTTCGCCCATCCCCCATCCTGAAATATTCAGGTAGGTTTCTTCCGGTTCGGTTATATCAAAATATCCTTTATGGAAAGAAGGCGCACCATTTGTATTTTGCGACGAAAATTGCAAGCTGTTTACATCACAGGATTTAATGCCAAGAGGTATTATCGTCCAATTTTCAATTTCCGCTCCATTAATGTTAATGCTTCCGAACAGTCCCCTGGAATTATCCAGTATCTCCGGGCCGTAAGTAATACGACCAATATTTTCGGCATATAGTTTCAAGGTATATGTTCCGGGAGATATGTTTAACGTTAACTTTTTATGATCATCCGTAACAGTGCCTTGAAGTTTGTCATTAAGATATACAACGGCATAGTCGCGTACATTCTCCAGCTCCAGTAGAGTTTCTTCCGGCTTCACTTTTATTTCCGCCTGATAAAGAACATAGCCGAATTCCATGTTCAGATCATTAAACGGCAATAAATTTTCCGATTCTGTGACATCCCCATAAACTTGTTCCAAAGAAGCGCTCCGGCTCATTTGTATCTCCTGACTATGCAAGACACCTGTTAGAAAAAAAAGTGGAATAACGAACAAATATGTTTTTCTCATAACTTTTTAAAATAAACGATACGCGATTACTTCATCAAGAATGACTGGATAAACAATTCTTCCACTTTTACCTGCGGATTAAATTTATCACTCTTTACGTACTTATCTACGCTTTCCAGCAGTTGTCTTGTGGCCGGACGTTGTTCCATTTTCTTTTGTGTGTCCACGGCCAATACCAGAAGTTTTCCGCCGTTTACATTAGCTTCAAATCCAATGCCTAATTTTTTGTTATTATCAAAGGCATCTATTACTTGTAAAAACGGCCTGAGTTCTTTTGGCGTATCGTGCATTTCTATCACCCTGGCATTTTCCAGTATATCCCACCATTGCCAGTCGGTATGATAGGAAGTAACGAAATCGTCGAACACAGGTTCTTTGTCGTGTATTAGACAACCGATAGTCATTGGCGGCCAGGCGAACATTATAGGGTTCCAGAAATGGTTGTGGAAAGTAGATTTACGCCCTTTGACTTTATTCGGTAATGGGAGCAATACAACTTTCCTGCCCTGTGCAAGCTGTTGTTTGGCTTTATCATCATATACGGTTGTGTAAAGTACATCATCTGTCGATGTCATCAGTTTTTCATTCTTCGGATATACCCATATATTCCAACTATTCCTGATATTGTCGTTAACCGACAGTTGAACGGTCAGTTTTTGAGGGGAAGTTATTCCTTTGAAATCGAATGAAAACGCACCTACAGGGAATACACCGTTATTGCCTATATTTTGGGTTTTCAGGTCGCCTTTTTTTAATGTCATGCCCGATTGATCTGTTAATGCCCATTTGATTTTTGCATTTTTAATTCCCGCCTTGCTAAAATTATATACTTCGGCTTTGCCTGTAAATATTTCGTCATTGAAAAATGAACTCTTCTGATAACGCAGCAGCGCCACTGTGGGAGCACATGATTCCCGGAATTTTTCGGCAGTAACTAATCCTTTTGAATCCCAGAACGGGTCAAGGATGCCTACCGGAGCATAACCCTGTCCCGGGAAGTCATTGATAGACAACAGCTGAAAACCTGCCGATTTGGATGAGCGAAGCAAAGCTTCTATGACGGCTTTATACTCTACAACAGTCAGTGCACCCGATGCTTTGAAAAAGTCGTGCGCCTGATCGAGCATACCATTCTCTTCCAGCATATCGCGGAAAACCTCGAAGTTGCGGGCTTCGACAGGGCTATCTGCATATTTACTTATTTCGTGGAAATCAGGATATACACAACGTTGTCCCGCTTCGTGGGAAATAACAGGCACATCTACATCTGATTCCTTATTCCTGTCCCAATCGGTATACGGCAACCCTTCATATACTTTCACAGACCCTTTATTTGTTTGTTGCGAAACGTAATATTGATCTGATTTTACTCTTGTACGGGCTGTCGACCCGCTAAACAAATGGCGGTTATCCAACTCGCGGCCTGTCGCGGTCAGTTCTTCTATAAAATCGAAGTTGCCGGTTATCTCGTTTCCGTTGCAATACAATACAAATGAAGGGTGGTTACCATATTCTTTGAGGATGGCACGCATCTCGAGACGGAAGAAATTATAACGAGCCTCGTCTACCTCTGCATCCCTGCCCCACATCGGCATTTCTATTTCAAAATAGATACCAAGTTTATCGGCCATACGGAAAGCTGCTTTTGGAGGACACCAGGAGTGGAAGCGTACATGGTTCATCCCGTAATCTTTTATGATGAGCAATATTCTTTCCCATTCCACATCGTCTACAGGGGCATAGCCTGTTTTAGGGAATACGGCATTCTCTACGGTTCCTCGCAGATGAATAGGACGGTTGTTAAGCAACAGGTGGTTTTTGCCTTGCTTAACTTCGCGCATACCGAAATCTACCGATTTTTCATGCCGGTATTTTGTTTTACCGGCATCTGTGTTTAATTGACAAGTAATGCTGTATACATTCGGGTTGAATTCGTCCCATAGTTTGATATTCTTCCCTAACAAGATCGCCTCTTCGAAAGAAAAAACAGAACTCTTTCCGTTTACGGTCACTTCTTTTTTTGTAGTGTAGTTTTCTCCTTTTATAGTAAAAGTTGCAGTTCCTGTTACATCTTTCCCGGTATAGTTATTAATCTGTATTTTTACTTTTATGCTGTTGTCTGCAATATTTGGGTATACTTGCATATCATCTATATAAACCGGATCAACAGCTGCCAGCCTGATCTCCCCCAAAATACCGTTCCAGTTGATCTGGGTAAACTCCGTATGGGCATGGTTCCATTTATGGGTATTATATTGGAAGCGGTTGTCTATACAGACTGTAAAACGGTGTGTTTTTCCCGGAGTCACAAAGCCGGTCAAGTCGTGGTTATGAGGCACACTGATATAATCTATTTTGCTTACTTCTTTGGTGTCTACATAGATGGAGCTTAACCAATGGGTGCGTTCGAAGTACATAAATATACGTTTGCCTCCCCACTCTTTGGGTATCTCTATATCGCGCTGATACCATGCCGGCCCCATATACTCGTATTTACGGGTCAGGCGGTCAATATATTTATAGGGCACTTTATAACCGATTTTGTAATCGTCGGTAATTCCCGGCAGGGTAATGGTGTCTTGCAATTTATGGTTATAACGAGGGGATAACGACCCCCTGCGGAAATCCATCACATCCGTCTGAAAGCCCCATTGGCCTGATAAGTCGATCGACTGTGTCTGCCCTTTAGTTGCAGCAAACTGAAAAATGAATAATAAAGTAAATATAATCTTATGCATTTGCCATTCCTGTTATTCAGCCGCAGCGATAATGACACCACTTATTACAGCCTGATACGTATTTCCCGAATTTCTCAATACCTCAATCGTTATATTTCCTACAGCATCCGTATCTACCGGGTGATTTTTGTATTCTTCCAAAACAGTTACTGCATCAGGGCTCCGAACGGCAGTATGCGCCGCATGTTGCGCAACAGCAATCTTTGAAGCGTGTACCCCATCCGGTGCATACGTATTACCAACCACATTTTTTCCAAATATTTTTTCAAACCACGTACACGCAGCTGTGTATCTGCCATAGGTTACCTCCAGATGATATCCGTCGCGTGTAAAATTATCTCCAATATAGGAGGTGCGTCCATTCTGTATCGCCGTTCCCGACGGTATAATTATATCTATATCGACAAGTTGAGATGCCCTGTTTACGGCGTCTACAATTGCTTCATACATTTTTGTTTGATTCTTGTCATATTTAGGAAAATCGGCATGGTTGGAATTTGCCGCATAAGCCCATGTCTGGTGCAGCATTAGCTGCATGTTTTTATTTGATGTATGCGTTTTTACATATTGCACGAGTTCGGGTAAAGAGGCGGCAAAGGTTTCATATTGACCTGAATTTCCGCTAACCTGTTGCAAGCTTATATAGTCCCAGCTTTCATCCGTTAATCCGGCCGCCAGCGTCACGTTCGACTTGTTTGTTTTGACTCCTCCTGTTATTTTACGATATTCATAAGCCGCGCTGTTATTCCTTGCGTTCGACACATGCCGTTCCAAGGAACAGCCTCCAATGTATAGATTGGCGACAATGATTTCAATTCCTTCGGCTTCGGCCAGCTCGTATAAGTATTGCTCAACCGCATCCTGAGAGAAGCTGTTCCCTATAGCCAATATACGTACCGGCCCTTTATCAAGAGGCGTCTCGTTATTGACGGGGTCGGGATTGTTCTTTTCATCACCCGAACAGGATAAAGATACGGTTCCCGATAAAAGGAATATAAGCAACAGGAAAAATTTCCAAATCATGCTTTCTCTCAAAAATACATTTTTCATACGCTTCAATTTTAACAGGATTTATATTGTTTATTTTATATTGTCATAATATTCTTTCATGATATACCATGCTTTTTTTCTGTACCCCTGATCGGATACAAGACCTTTCCTGTTCCATCCTTCCTGATTGACAGGGTGGAAACGAAACGGCGAACGGAAATCGAACAGTACCCACGGACTGGTTCCCCTAAGATTAGGAATATGCTTGAACATCTCTAAATTATCCCTGTAAAGCGTCGCCTGGTAATCTTCACTCCAAGAACTTACCACGTCGGCATCACCTGTTTTTCCGTATAAGGCTTCCCCTCCGAATTCGGAGACAATAAGCGGCTGGCCTTTGGCTACATCCCAAATGGCTTTGTCCGGTATTACAGGCCATTGATGATACCAGCCCATGTACTTATTTACAGCCACGACATCGAGTTCTTTTATAAAAAGGTCATCCATGATAAATACCTGTCGATCCCTGTTGAACCGTACTAAATCGAAAGCAGCCGTAATCAGGCGGGTAGTATCTATGTCCTTGCAGCATCGGATAAGATATTTCAGGAAATCATTCCTCAGTTCGGATGGTTGCGTTTCATTGGCTACTCCCCAAAATGTGAGCGCACAGCGGTTCTTATCACGCATCACCATCTCTTTTATCATATTACCGGCTTTAAGTTTAGTTTCTTCATTCTTGAAGTCTATACCTTGCCAGACAGGGATTTCTTCCCATAGCAGGAAGCCCATTTTTTCCGCTATGCGAATGGTATATTCATTCTGCGGATAATGAGCAAGTCGGATCATATTACATCCCAGTGCCTTTGCTTCGGAAAGGAGCATCACCGCATCGGCTTCTGAAAAAGCGCGTCCCTTGCGTTGCGGTATCTCTTCGTGGAAATTGATTGACTTCAAAAATACAGGTTTATCATTCAGATAAATGTCTTCTCCTTTTACCCGGATATTGCGGAAACCGATCATTTCTTCTACCTTGTCATTATTGGAAGAGACAATGACTTTATATCGTTTCGGCAATTCCGGAGACCAGCGTTCCAGCTTCTTCACATGGAATGAAGTAGCTGCAACCCCTTCATTATTTGTGACCAGGGTTTGTTTGATTTTCAGTTCCGGTATTTCTATTTCAACGGAAGTATTAGCGGTCTTTTCCGATAATGTAACATGTACGTCTATTTTATCTGCTTTGTATTTATCCAGCCGGATAAAATAGTCCTGTATAAATGTTTTTGGCGTTTTCACAAGAAACACGTCGCGGGTGATACCGCCATAGTTCCACCAGTCGAAAGCCATCGCCGGGATAGCATCTGCTGTTCTTGTATTATTCACTTCCAGGGCAAGGAAGTTGCCGGTATCTTTTACCAGCGCTGTAACCTCTATAAGGAAAGGGGTGAAGCCGCCTTCGTGTCTGCCTGTTTCTTTACCGTTCAGGTAAACACGGCAACGGTAACTAACTGCCCCGAAGTAGAGGAACAAACGCTCATCGGCTTCTTTCTGCACATCGAACTTGCGTGCATACCATACGGTTCCTTCATAATATTTTAACTCCGGCAACTGGCTATTCCAATCAGATGGAACGTTCAGGCGCAAACCGTGATCGAAAGAATATTCATAAAAATCAGTCTTGCCTTCGGGCTTTTTATTCAGGAAGATGTTGTTCTTACGCCCCTGGTCGTACAGGTCAATAATAGCGTCCCATTTACCGTTCAACGACTGAACGTCGCGCCCATAAATATTGGTCATTAATTCCTGCGCTCCAATATTTGAGAAAAACAGGCATGAGAGTATAAATGATATGATGGTTGTCGTTTTTAGTTTCATAATAATATTTATTTTATTACTTCATATTTATACAGCACGAAATCATTCACATTTGCCAGTTCTACCTCTAAGGCCCCATTGTGACCTGTGATTTTCGTGATCGCTTTACCATTACCAAGTACAGGGGTGCACTTTACTTTTACATTGGCGGGTAACCAGGTTTTAATTGCACCACTCTTGTCAGGCGTATTCTCTCTATAAAAAATAAAGTAGCCTTTATGGTTGTCTTTTACGGACTGAAAACCTGTCCATGATCTGCCCGAGGGCTCGTCGCCCACCGGCAATATGGTTCCGGTATGGAAATCGTGCTGTATTTTTTTATAAGATTTTATCAACTTATTTATAGTTAAAGCTTCTTCCGGCAATCCGGTTCCTTCGAACCATGCCAATGGCTGTCCGGCCATTGTAGTGGCAAACAAGTATTCGAAGGAATAATTTGCCGGAGCAAATATATCATTTCCGTATTTGTTTGTATTCCGCCATTTATTCAAAAATTCAATCTGTAATTTTTCTGCCGGGACGTATTTAGACAATTGCCACAGATTGCGCAATGTCCAATACGGATAATAGTTCTGCCAGTCGGTATAACGGTTTTCTAAAAAGATATTACCGTATTCATTTAACAGATGGTATCCTCCCCGGCGGCCGGCTGTGGCGTCAAGATTGAAAATAACCTCATTGTTTGTTTTCTCCAATACTTTATCAAACAGTTTTCTCAGGTTGATTTCCGATTTTTTGGCAGGAATGGCCAATCCATCTATTTTGAATGTGCGGATCCCATATTCATTATACAAGCTAATCATGGCTTGTGCATCTTTCTCCCAATCGGCATAATCGTGCTGCACACTGGGATTAAACCAAAGGCATATTTCAACACCGAGTTCTTTTCCCCTTTTTACAATGGGATGCAGTCCATTCGGATATTTCTGCGGGTCAGGTTTCCAGTAATCCGTATCGTTCCAGATGTTTTGGAAAGAACCTTTCGTTATAGCCGAATTAGGGCTCTTTCCCACTTGCCAGCCATCATCTATCTGGAAATGTGTAATACCAAGCTGTGCAGCCCGCTCCACCTCCAATAAGCAGAATTTCTCATTCACTTTCGTATCCTGACTGCGGTCGCCCCATGTATTCATCATCACCATCTCATCCCTGCCGGGCAAGAGTTTGCGAATATTTTTCTGATAGCGGCGTAAAGCTACCAGCTGATTTAACTCGGGACCACTATAAACACCTGTCACGCACCCATAAGCCTTGCGCCACTCGTCTTCCTTTATATCCTTTTCGCTCATGCCCAGACCTGTTACGACAAAATGGCCAAACTCCGTGATAAAGTCATACCCGTTGTATGCCAACTGCGCATTTAAGCATGGCGCTTCTTTCAAGAAAAAGAAGCCATTGTCATTTTCCATATTATAAGCAAATAGCAGATTACCTTTATGTGCGTTTTTGCGATAAGGGATGAATTTGCGCTCGAAGACAAGATTATTGTTCCAGTCGCTTACATCATAAAACGCTACTGTTTTTGTCTGCCAGTGAAATCCCTCCGGTTTTAGTTGGTCTAACACAGTGGTCACTTGCATAGCGTTCATGTCTTCTGTAAATTCAATGTTTTTCCTGTCTGCCGGATCAACCGATTTGTCATCCGGCATGGCGCCGGCCTTTCCTTTGAGATACGTATCGCAGGCTATGGCAGGGCTATCCTTGTATATACGAAATACTCTTTTTATATCCAAGGCGCCTAAAGAGAAAGACACTACGGTTTCCAAACAGGCCGGATGTATAGCGGTTTCATCTATTTCCTTCGCGGTATAAGAAGGGTTGGATATATTCGTTATATTTTTTGACACCTGAAAATCCGGTGATTTTGTTTTATTCAACCAACAATGTCCCGAAGCCTTGTTTGTCAGGCTATATGTGATCAGGTTTCCTTTGTTCCAAACGAATTTTCTTTCTATCAAACTGTTTCCTATTGTCAAGGTATCATTTTCCAGCCGGCTGTAATAGCCATTTTGGGCATGAACAGCCGACAGGCCGATGAACGCTACTAAGAATAGGAATAGATGTCGCATATCTAAAATTTATTTTCTACGAGGCGCTTCCAGTGATTTTTGCTCATTGAATTTTTGGTTGTCGGGAACATCTTTCTTGCCCACGCCTTCTTTCATCAACTCTTTTAGCTCGGCCAAATGCGACTGGTATATTTTGCGTGGGGAAGCATTATATTTTTTGCATAATGACGACGCCATGCCGACCACCTCTCCCATCATACCGGTAGTACGCATTACCCTTACAGTGCCTAACGCCACATGTGTAACACTGATGTCGCGCCCGGCCATAAACAGGTTGTCTACATTCCGGGAATACAAACAACGGTAAGGCACGGCATAAGGGTATATATGAATATGTTTCGTAGCCGCTTTAAACTCCTGTTCCGGAAATTTTTTGGAATTTTCAGGATCAGGAAAATGCAAATCGATACTCCAAGTAGTGGTGAATGATGCGTCTTCATGGAATACGTTCTTGTCAATATCGTCCTGTTTCAGGATATAATCGCCCAGCAGCCGGCGAGTTTCGCGCTTACCGGCAATATAAGCCACCCAACCAAGTTCATAAGTGCGATATTTTACATTCGCTTTCAGTTCATTTTTAAGAAAACTCCAGTTGGAATATACTACGAGCAAACCGTAGTCGCGTATGCGTTCAAACTCGTTTATCTGATCACGGTTCATCCCTGTTTCCCATTTCCATTCGCCCATCGTCACTTTTTCACTGTTTGCGTCATTGAACTCGACGCCATATTTGAACAGCGGAAAATTTGCTTTTTTGCCGGTATCCACCGCATACCACTGTACAGAGGCGCCCATCGTCATATTATCGGCTGTTTCAGGAGCCAGCTCTTCGCCAAATTCGACACGGCTTTCGCGTCCGCTTGTATAGTCGGCTCCGGCTAAATAGCCAATTGTGCCATCGCCTGTACAATCGGAAAAAAGAGGCGCTGTTAAACAAATTTCTTTGCCGGTTTCTATATTTTTAATTATGATTGATGCTATTTTATCTCCTGTTTTTTTCACGGAAACAGCACGGTAATTGGAGAACAAGGTTATATTTTTCTCATTGGCTATAAACTCGCTTTTCTTTTCGTCTTCGTAATAATCGCCCGGTTTGGCATTACCTTCGCGGGCGTGTCCGAACTCGCGGATCATACGGCCTAATCCTTTATTAGGTTCAAGTTCTATAGATCCCCCAAGATGTACCCTGACTTCAGCGCTGTTGTTCCCGCCCAATACCGGACGGTCGTTTATTAATGCTACTGTACAGCCCAGACGTGACGCCGCCGCAGCAGCACACATCCCGGCAATACCTCCACCTACGACCACGAAATCACAGGACACTGTTTGCGCCGGCGTATCCGGTATATTTAGTTTTTCTTTTCTGAATTTGGCCAATTCTTTTACATCCGATGGCGGTATATTACCGTACTCGGTTGTAAAATAAACAGCATCACAGCGACCGTTAAATCCGGTGAGATCGATAAGAGAAACCGTGGCATCAGGATTATTAATGGCGACTTTTCCTGCATATTGCCACAGCCATTGGGAGCCTTTTGAGCCTAATACCGCCGGCAGCTTTTTATTGTTTATTTTTAGCATAAACCGACCGGGGCCTTCTGCGGTATTCCAGGGAGACGTCCAATTAAAAGTCCGGACATACACATAATAGGCGCCTGTTTCGGGAAAGGTTACTGTTGTCTTCGCCTCTGCAACCGATTTCCCCATGCCGTGTGCCATAAGGTAGGGAGAGCCCATTTGATCCATAAATTGCTGATCTAAAACCCAGCCGCCCTTGTTTTTAAAGCTCTCGGCCTCAACCAATATATTTGCAGAATATCCAAAAGAACTGATAAATAACAGTGCAATAACCTCGCATAATTTTTTCATAAGTTCCGAATTTTTAGCAAAGATAATTACTTTGTTAGTTTTTTACGAAGCCGGGTTAAAGTTTCCATATAATAATAATCGGCATAGGTAAGAGGTACATCTATTTCTGATTTAAGCGGATAAGCGCCGGTGCTGTGTTTTAAGATAAAACATCCGTTCTCTCCCGGTTTTGCCGTATATTCCGGTGACGACAGGGTACGTATCTGTTTTTCTACTACTTTCATGTATTCCGCTGAAAGTTCTTTATCCACATAGTCGCTCAGTGTTATGAGCGCCGAAGCTATAATGCAGGCGGCAGATGCATCACGAGGAGTATTCGGTATTTCCGGCGTGTTAAAATCCCAATAAGGAATATAATCCTCCGGCATATTTGGGTGATAAATCAGGAAGTTGGCAATATTCTTGGCTTGTTCCAGATACCGCGCATCTTTTGTTTCCCTGTACAAATAAGCATAGCCATAAAGCCCCCAAGCTTGTCCACGACTCCATGCCGACTCATCGGAATAACCCTGATGGGTTTGCTTCAGGTGAGGCTTTCCTATGGCAGTATCATAGGATACGACATGGAATGAACTATAATCGGGACGGAAATGATTTTTGATTGTCTTATCAGCATGAGAAATAACTATTGTTTTAAATGTAGGATCGCCCGATGCGTTAGCTGCCCACAGCAACAATTCAAGGTTCATCAGATTATCTATAATAACCGGATATTGCCACTTCTCTTTATTATGATCCCACGAGCGGATTAACCCTACATCCGGATTGTAACGCGTAGCCAACGATTTTGCTCCCGTTAGCAACACTTCTTCATAACGTTTGTCTCCTGTCAACCGTAATCCGTTGCCGAAGCTGCAATATAACATAAACCCCACATCATGGTTGTCTGTCGTGTATTTTTCCTTTTCTACCCTGTCGGTATAAAGCCGGGCATATTTCAATATTTCGGGGTTCTTGTTATGCTCATACAGATACCACAATACACCGGGAAAAAATCCGCTGCACCACCATCGCGAATTAGAAGATATATCTTTCCCGTTTTCACAGGTACGGGGTAATCGATCTTCTAAAGTATCGTACTTTTGAGCCATCAATAAAGATTGCTTTTCGGAAAAGGCCAAAGCACTGTCCACCACTGACAGGAGAGACGGCTCATCCGGCCTGTTTTTCGTTTGGCTACAGGATACTAATCCGGTCAAAACCGTACACGTTATCAAGACTTTTCTAATCATCGCAAATCCGGTCTTTTAAGATTTAAAAACGATATGCTATTTCACCTGCACATCCAGGAGTTTAACCCATCCTTCGGCAGTAATATCATCACTTACGGCAAGTTGTATCGCGGGTTGATTATCTTTTTTTGTGTCTACAATGGCCACAGCCCACTTATAGTCTCCTGCAGGTAAATCTACAGTTATTTTGAAATCATATGAGACAGGGGTGTCCTTTAACCAATTTGACGGCTCACTGTCTGTATCAACCAATATCTTTTTCACATTATCGTCAGCATCCAAAAGGGCAAAAGCAACTTTATATTTATAATTCCATTGCGGGATATTATTAGGGAAATATCCCCAGCCCATATTTCTCCAGCGATGGGAAATGGTTACTTCTGCTCCTTTACTGATGTTTTCAGGTAAATATATCTGATCCGGATAGAGGCGGTATCCGCCTTCGGAAATGAAGCGTTGTACAAGCCCAAAACATAATGTAAACCAGGTTTCTGTTTCGTTGCCCACCCTGAAGTCCATCATATTTACATGCGCATCCATCGATGCATCGAACTCTCCTTGCCGCACATCTTCGGGGTGGCCTTCGCGGTATTTACCGCTCGGATCAATCCAGTAACGATGTGTTCCGCCTGTAATCCAGCCTCCTTCCATGATGATCGGGCGTTTATAGTTCCATGTTTTAGCGAAGCTTTTTTCCCAACTTTTATAATAATCAGTCATGCCGAAAGCATCCTGTCTAAGGCCATATCCTTTGTTGATAGCCATGGTCAAAAGTTCTTCGGTATTTTCGTTAAGCGCTCCATCACTTGCAGGATGCCCGACTACACGGTGATAATTGATAACCAGCGGCACCTCCGTAAAGGTCCGCGTATATAAATTTGTAATCCATTCGAAAACCTCTCTTTTGAGTCTTTCGGTATTTGCGCCGGTAGAAGTGTTAGGATCTTCATAAACTACATTGTGCGCTTCACCCCATTTACCCAAACCGTAAGCATCAATGAAAGCAGTCCGGTCGGGATCATTGAAATCTTCGGCCAATGCTTCAATAAATTTGGTATAGTATTGTTGGAACACCGGATTTTGGGGATACGGTGTTTTTCGGGTCGGGTAACTGGCATTTTCAAGATAATATTCGGCGCCGTTATCGAATACAAACTGCGGCGTATTTAAACCTTGATCGCGTCCGTCAACCACAAAGCGGAAGGCTATGGGTTTCCCCCTTTGTCTTGCGCCCTCAATCATTTTTCCAACCTTAGTATTAGGATCTCTCCACGCATAAACCCCATCACCGGGGTTCATTGTAGCCCAACTGGTGCGGATATAACAAGCAGAAGCATAGTCTATAGCTTTTACCTTTTTCCCAAGGTCTGCTACATAGAACTCCGTATCCCAATAGGTGTCTTCCGCTGAAGCTGAAGCGTACATAACCCAACCATTCAGTGGATTATGTAATGTCGATATCCTATTGTATTTAGGTTTAACTAAAGTGGCTTCCGGATAATTTTCGTTTTCATTTTCATTGCTCTCTTTACAAGTATAGAGTGAGAAGCATAAGAATACGGCCAATACACAAGAGATCATTGTTTTGTTGTTTATAATTTTCATATCTTACAGTATTTTAATGACTTTCAGCAGAAAACGTCATATTTCTTATATTAATAACAATAAAGTTCGTTGCCGGAGTAAAATTTATATACGAATTGCGTTCATTCGTTCCAGCACCACTACCACCATTGCCACCATATAAGGTGTAAACAGTATTAAGAGCAGCCACAACAGTTGCACCGTTATTACCGTTGGTGTACACATAACTATTGTTATGTGCAGCGACGCCAAATTTAGTAGTTCCGCTAAATGCAGGCCCGGAATAGACAAATATCTGAGGGTCAGCCAAGCTTTGTGAAAAATATTGGTTACTGTCAGTAACCCATTCCCAAGCTTTATAACGCCATAGTTGCGTTACAGTAGTTTGTTGAGCTCCATTAATAGGATGTGTCCAGTTAACAACAGCAGGTTGAAGCGCTGTGGCAGAAGAGTAAATGGTAACTACTTTAGCTTCCATATTTATAACAATACGGTATTCTCCCGCAGTTGCTATGTTCCAGGAAACAGGATTTTCCTCCATTTTCACATTTTCTGCGATACCGTCTTGTAACGTACTGCCATCTTCATCTTCCGGAATGATGTAATAAGTCATTCCTTCTAATTCCACAGGGATTTGTAATTCTCCGGGATTTAGATTGCCAAACCATGCATATTGACTTGCATTCTCTAAAGTTTTATTTATCTCTATTTTAGATCCCGGCACTGCATTACCTGCAATGAACATCTTGTCGGCATCAAAAACCACAACTTTAATAGGTTGTACGTCAACAGTAACCGTACGGACCTCAGGTGTTTCAAATGTAGGCCCGCCTTCCCATTCGGCAGTAACCCGGAATTCGAGTGTAAAAACCCTGTTTATAGGTAGTTTCCATTTGTCGTTTGCCCAATTGTGCAATTGCTCGAAAGTGAAGCTTCTACTGAATACCCCTTCGTCCTCGTAGTTAAGGATCACTGTGGACGTACCAAAGTTGTTGCCTACAATATCCAGTTTTGTGGTATAAGAGACAATGTACTCACTGGACATTTGTCTCGCTTCAGTCCATGTGAAAGTCAACATACCGGTTGTAAGATTGTTTTCATCCAGCGCGATGTCGGTAGCTGAAGCCGTTAGTTCTATATGTTCTTTAACCTTATCAATGTCTTGAATTTCATAGATACAGGCATTCAAACAAAGTATGGCAAACAATAACGGCAATGTTTTATATAAATATTTTACCTTTTTCATAAATGTTGTTTTTATAATTTAAAATAAAAAATCATTATTCTCAATTTTCGCCGTATCCCGGATTTTGAGGAAATTCGATATCACGGTTAGCGTCAATTATAGATTGTGGAATAGGCCACAATAAATCTCTTTCTGTGATTTTAGCGCTAAGGGTCGTATTGTAAGTCCTTACCCGGTCTATCAGTTTATTGGTGCGCACCAATGTAAAACGACGGCTTTCTTCTCCCACCAATTCACGGATACGTTCATCAAGCAAATAATCCATGGTCATATCTATAGCGCTTACTGGTGTTGCTCCAGCCCGCCTGCGTACTTCGTTTACCGCATCGGCAGCTTTATTAGGGTTCTGCTGTCCCAGGTAAGCTTCGGCAAGTAATAGATAGGTTTCAGCCAAACGGAATTTCATACGGTCTTTATAGCTACCGGTAAGGGTTAAGTTCTCTGCACGTCCATAGAAGAATTTGGTTAGCGCCGGGAATAAATGTTTAACGGAGAACCAGGTTGATTCTGTGATATTACATTTTTTACCATATAATGACGTTTCTGCCGGGTTGTTGTAATACCAGTTGCGTTTGATATTGTAGTTTGAGTTACGGATATCTGTTGCCTCGAAAATGCCGGTAATATTGTCGGTGAGGTTGGTGCCTCCGGTGCCGATCCACCATTTCATGGGAACGATCTGTCCCAAACCACGACCACCCAGTGAGTCGGCTAAAACAAAACCTGTTATACTGGAATAATTAGGGATCCACGCCCTGCGTGTCCAATCGGTAGAATTGGATCCTCCTCCGATTGTATTAAATTCAAGTTGCAGCACCCAAATACTCTCTTTGTTGCCACTTTTTCTGTTTTGGTTGTTTTCAATAAACAAGTCACAGAATACGTCACCGGGCAGTTTTTCATTCACGCCATAACGGGTCTTCATCAACTCGAAATATTTGCTATTAATCACAGCTAATGCGGCTTCCTCTGCCAGCGTGTATTCTTCCTGTAACAGATACATTTCGCTTAATAAATGATACGCAGCCCATTTGGTGAGTTTTCCTTCTTTCACGTTATCCGGATTATCCGGCAAATATTCGGTTGCAAATTTTAGATCCTCTATTATATATCCCAATACTTCTGCTTTGGGCGTACGGGTGAAATTGAGTTGGAAATCATATAATATTGTTTCCACATAGGGTACATCGCCATAGAGATAGACCAACGTACGGTAAGCGTAAGCGCGGAAAAAACGGGCTTCGGCCTGAAAACGTATCTTATCTGTTGGTAAATCCCAGTTGTTGTTTTTTTCTGAAAAGAGCAATATTTCGTTGGCTGAAGCGATCACGCTATATGCCCACCTCCAATATGAGGCCACAAACCTTTCTTCAGGCGTCAGGGTCAAATTGGCAAATGCCGTCAGGGAGGCGTCACTGTTTATTGCTTCCACAATATCCGTAGCAATATGCAATGTTTCGTAAACACAAGCAGCACCGTGCATAAACGCATCTTCTTCGCCCCATGTATTATACTCGGCGCGCGTAAGCGCATAAAGTCCGGCAGAGCCTACCTCAAATCCATAGGTGCTGGTAAAGGTATTGGTAGGCGACAATTCTGATTTTAAGTCTTCTTCGAGAAATTTCTCACATCCGGTGGCGGCGATTATTAACATGCTCACCAGCCCTTTTTTTATGAAATTTTTCATTTTCATATCGTATTTTGATTTAGAAAGTTAAATTTAATCCTAACATATAAGAACGAGCCGTCGGGTAAGAGGCCATCCAGCTATTGTCGTAGTTGAGAACCTGTCGTACATTAGAGAATGTATGCGCATTGTTGACGCTCAAACTCACATTGATTGCACTTAAACCTATTTTGCCGGCGATCTTTTTTCCCATGCTGTAACCAAAGGTTATATTCTTAATCTGTACATACGAAGTTCTATGGTAATAACCATGCCCGAGGGTATTGGTATAGCCCGGAGAAACGATGTCTGCACCTGGATTTTCAGGCGTCCAATAGTTTGCGCCATGTACATAATTCGTTAGCCCAAATGTCCAAGCCCCCATGTTAGCCAAATGGTCTTCCTGCCAAACGCCGAATACACCATTCAGCAAGAATGAAAAATAGAAATCTTTATATGACACCCTGTTGCTCATGGACGCGGTGAAACTCGGCATTTTGGAGCCGATAATTTTCTTGTCATTTGCATCGATGTATCCATTTCCGTCCACATCCTCTATTTTAGCAGATCCGGGAGCGGCGCCGGTTTGAATTTCCTTCGTATTGCCATTTTCATCGGTAAAGAAAAATTCATCCCCCTGTTGCCAGATACCTACCATATTGTAGTCATAATAAATCCTCAACGGCTCACCTATGTACCAATTGTTGGCAATATCGTCTTTCCCGTCTCCCCGTAATTCTACAATTTCATCGCGGTTCAATGTGAAGACCAGATCGGTACTCCATGTGAAATCTTTTTTTCGGATATTCTGTGAATTCAAAGCTATTTCAATCCCCCTGTTCCGGGTTTGGCCTATATTGTCATAAATCGTGCTGTAGCCGTTCATGATAGGAACCGTGCGGGTCATAAGCAGGTCGTATGTGTTGGAGAGATACAAATCGACAGTTCCGCTCAACCGGCCTTTTAATATTTGGAAATCCAAACCGATATTCGCGGTATATGTGGTTTCCCATTTCAGGTTCGGGTTACCGATGCCGTCATTGGCCAAATAGGCAGTATTGACAGCTGTACCGCCATCGCCCCATATATATTTGACTTTTGAATAGAGGCGGTCTAATGTCCTGTAGGCAGCGATAGCCTGATTACCATTAGCTCCGTAGGAAACCCTCAGTTTAAGCATATCTATCCAACTGACATTGTCTTTTACAAAATTCTCTTCTCCTATGTGCCAGGCAAGGGCTGCAGAAGGGAAAAATGCATATTTATTGTTCTCGCCAAAGAATGAACAGCCATCGGAACGTCCGGTCAGTGTAAGCATATACCGGCCCTTGTATCCATAATTCAAACGAAGCATATAAGAAAGCATAGCCGATTCGGATAACCCTGAAGATATTTTCTGGTTACGTTCCGCCGTACCCATCATAAAATAGCTTGTGTCGTCAGTCACGAAACCCTCTCCGCTTTGGGAAGACGAGACATTTTTAGTCTCCTGCATACTGAACAGGCCGGTCGCATCGAAGCGATGACTGCCTATTTCACGTTCATACCGGAGTATATTTTCCCACGTATAACTCGTATAGTGTCCATTGCTGATGCTGGCTTGTCCGCCTACTTGTCCTCCCTGTTCTCTACCTGCATAGGTGTCGCGTCCGTAATATGTTCCGGTAAATGAACTTCGATAGTTGTAACCATAATTGAGCCTGAATGATAATCCTTTTACCGGTAACAGGATATTGGCATAGGTATTGAGGAAAAAGTTCCGATTGGTTACATCCTGGTCGGCATTTACGTTGATCATCGGGTTGGTTATAAGAGAATACTCCATAGGCTCAGTAACATAATAGCCGTATTCATCTTTGTATTTTCCATACGGACTCTGCTTTATGGCATGTTCAATATTAGGGGTTATGCCACCGTTTTCTTTTTGTACGAATTGGGTTCCCACACCGATGGTCAACCATTTATTGAACGTCTGGTCAATATTTGCAGAGATATTGGCACGGGTAAGTTTCGAATTATAGACTACCCCTTCCTGGTCCAGATAGGAAACAGCAGCCATATATTTGGTATTCTCCGTGCCTCCCGATATAGCTACCTGGTGATCCATTACAGCACCTATTTGGAAAATGTAATCCTGCCAGTTATGCGTGACTCCGTTAATATAATTTTCTTTTTCGCTGACACTGATAATTGCCCCTGCGACAGGATCGAGTTGGTCACCCTTATAATTGTTTTTCAAGCGGCCTATGTCTTGTTTGAAACGTATATATTCATTAGGCCCCATCACTTCTATCCATTGCATCGGTTCGGCAAATCCGAACTGGCCTTTATAAGTCACCTGAGGTTTCCCGATAGCGCCTCTTTTTGTTTGAATGAGTATTACACCGTTAGATCCGCGCGATCCGTAAATCGCTACAGCCGAAGCATCTTTCAAAATAGAAAGATTTTCGATAATATTCGGGTCGAGATCGACCAACGAGCCACTATAGGGGATGCCGTCCAAAATAATTAAAGGAGAATTGTTGGCAGACAGGGAGTTTTCCCCGCGAATACGAAGGGTTTGGTCACTCCCCGGAGCAGCACTGGAGGCAGTAATATTGAGCCCTGCCACTTGCCCTGTCAAACGATCCATTAAGTTAGAAGTAGAAACCATATTCAATTTCTCTTTACCAACAACCGTAAGACCTCCGGTCAAATCCTTTTTTCGCTGTGTACCATATCCCACAATGATTACTTCGTCGAGTATCACATCACCCCCAGTCATTGTGATATTCATCACTCCGGAAGAAGTTACTTTAACTTCCTGGTCCACATAGCCCACATACGAGAAGATCAGGGTTGAAGCAGCAGTTGCCTGTAAGACGAAATCTCCCTCTCCATCTGTAGTCGTTACTGCTTTCCCGTCTTTCACACGAACTGTGACCCCAACCAGGGCATCACCATTTTCATCAATAACTTTCCCGGTAATGTTAACAAGCTCTTGTTGCACATCTGCATGCATCTGTATGATCGGTAGCAGGAATAAAGCAACAAGCATCAAGCAATGTTTAATCTTTTTTTGTGTTCTCATTTTTTTTAGATTTAAGATATGTTTAATTATCCGATGATTTCCGAAATTTCTTCGCACCAGGGGCCGGCTTCGAGACGGGGGTTCACCCATGCGGCCGAGAGGTAGAGGCGCTTGCCCTCATCGGTGCGTTCAAAAAAGAGGGTGTGGTGCAGGCGGGTTGATACCACGGTTTGGTATTTGTCTTCGCCTTCCATCCTGATACGTATCATAAATGCATGGTAGCGTGTCGGCGCTACACCTGCGGTGGGCTGGTCATGCTCCGGCTGTGCGGCATACACGGTGAGTTCATCGTGCAGTTTCACCACCGAAA
Source organism: Prevotellaceae bacterium (assembly GCA_031258755.1). GTDB lineage: Bacteria > Bacteroidota > Bacteroidia > Bacteroidales > UBA932 > JAIRLC01. The sequence goes on along the minus strand of JAIRMK010000207.1, from coordinate 31,417 downwards.
TCACCGGCGGCTTGTCGGGCCTCGGCAGCGGCTGGTGCGCATGATGTTCGCGCGATCGCAGGCCCATAGCTTCAAGCGCCGCATCGGGCACTTTAGTGTTCACTTCGAGGTAATCGATAAAAGGTCCCTGAAAGTGTTTCAACTCGCCAAACGCCGCTTTCTTGTTGGCGGAGGTAATGGCGGTTTTCGTGACCTTGTCGTTGTTGAGCGCGTATGCGCTGTTGGCATTGTCCAGCCAGTGGTCATAGTCTGCAAGCCGGTTGCCGTCAATACCCCAGTCGGTTTGGTGCTGATGGCATTGACTGTTAATACTGTTTGCCTGTGCCAGGAATTGTGCGTCCGGCTTTTGTTGTACACTGTAAGCATGCGTCATAGTTTCTTAATTTTTTTATTAGTTATTATTGATATTTTATGAAAAACTGTGGAAAACGGTGCATTGTCGCGCCGAAACGGTGCATTGTCGCGCCGAAACGGTGCATTGTCGCGCTGAAACGGTGCATTGTCGCGCCGAAACGGTGCATTGTCGCATCAAAACGGGGCATCTTTGCGCCGCTTCCTGCTCCCGGATGACAATATTTGGTTTTTTATTTTCCATATACTTTTTAAAGGTTTGTTAATAAAATATTCCTTTTTTGTTAAGCAAAGATGAACAAAATTCGTATATACTTTGGTATCCGTTTGTCCGGAAATGGTTCTATTTTGTACAGAACCTGAGAAAATTTGTATTTGTCAAAAAAAAAGAAGGCTTTATACCTTCTTTTTAAATTCGGAGGGTGTTAATTCGAAGTGTTTTTTAAAGCAGATACTGAAGTATTTGGGGTTCACAAACCCGGTTTGATCTGCAATTTCGGATATGGTCAAGTCCGATGCTTTTAACAGTTGCGCACTGCGTTTGAGCCGGACGTCCATTATAAATTCTTTAATCGACATTCCTACTATGTCATTTATTTTCTGATATAAAAGTGTACGTCCTATTCCCATGTCGGACACAAAGGTTTCGACATTATAGTCAAAGTTGCTGATATTTTGTTCAATCTGCGCCATGGCTCTTTTTAACAGCTTTTCGTCCATGGATGAAATGGTGATTTCCGATGGCTCGGCGATGTATTTTTTGCTGTATAATGCCTTTAATTCATTCTGGTTTTTTATCAGATTATCTACCTGTTTGAGCAGAAAATCCATGTCGAACGGTTTGTCAATAAAGACATTGGCGCCACTTTCCAGCGCTTTAATCTTGTTCTCTGTATTCTCTCCCAATGCCGACAGTACGATAATGGGGATGTGGCTGGTTTTAATATTCGAACGCAGGTTGCGGCAAACGTCAAATCCGTCAGCCTCAGGCATCAATAAATCGGTAATTACGATTTGCGGATATATTTTCTCCGTTTTGGCTATACCCTCGTTGCCATTAGTCGCGGTGTATACGTTATAATATTCCGACAGCCGTTGTTCCATATAGGTTCGCAAGTCCAAATCGTCTTCAATAACGACAATGCTATACATTTTACGACTTCGCTTGTCGTGTACATTCATTTCTTCCGACTCTGCCAGCATATTGTCTATCTCTGAAATGGTATATTCGTATGACACGACCTTGCTGTCTGTTCTCTCTACGTTCAACGTGAAGGGCAGGACTACGGTAAAAGTGACTTTCGACTCGCCTGAATGTAAAGAGACTTTTCCTTCCAAGCTATTAACCAGCTCTTTGACAATAGCCAATCCCAGTCCTGTGCCCTCTTCAAATGCAGGTCTGCCGGAAGCCAAACGGTTGAAAGAATCGAAAATCTCCTCTTTTTTGTCGTCCGGAATTTCCGCGCCGGTATTGGTTATGCCAACAGATATGTATGCTGTGTGAAGCTTTTCGGGCAGGCCCAAAGAGGTTAGTTCTTCCTGCGTGGTTTTGTTAATTTTTATACCCACAAACCCATTTTCCGTAGTATATTTTATGGCATTGGAAAATAAATTGGTGAATATTTTTTCTATTACGTCATGGTCGAACTTGGTGTAAAAACGCTCAATGTCGGAATTTACGTCTGTTTCAATCCCTTTTTTGTTGGCATACAGTTCGAATAAAGAAAAAATGTCCTTAATGTATTGTATCAGATCTCCGGGTTGGTGGTTAAAAGTGATTTTCTGACTTTCTATCTCTCTGAATTGAAGAAGTTGGCTAATCATGCGCTGGATACGGTTTACATTCTTCTCAATAAGGCGCACATAGGTGTTCGGCGTTTTATCTTCGGGCAAACATTCTTTGAGTTGTTTCAACGGATTAACAACTAAGGTGAGCGGCGTTTTAAGGTCGTGCGAGATGTTGGTGAAGAAGTTAATTCGCGCCTGAGTAAGCTTTTTCATGTTTTGCTCCTTGATCTGCTCCATCTCCAAACGGTTCTTGAATATTTTCTTATTGGTAAAATATCTCCAGATAAAATACACTATGCACAATAATAATATAGTATAGACAATATAGGCCCAGACAGAAAAGAAAGGCGATGGTTTCACCTCGAAATGCAGTGCGGAGACCTCGTCGCCCCACAAACCGTCATTATTTGCAGCCTTAACTTCAAAAATGTAATTTCCGGCAGGTAAATTAAAGAATTGTATCGTTTTCTGTCCCCGGGGCAAAAAGTTCCACGCGTCCGAAAGTCCAATCATCCGGTATGCATATTGATTTTTTTCGGCATGCAAATAGCTGTTTGCCGAAACACGTACTTCGATATTGGACTGCTTGTGCGATAATATTATTTTATTGTCGCTGTCCCCGGAGCAGGACAGTGTGGATATGTCTTTTTTTAACGGAGAGCCTTTGGCTTCCGGTACAATTTTTTTATTATTGATTAATAAATCCGTAAAGAAGACTTTGATTTTTTGATTATTGTATTTTATTTTACCGGGCGTGAACATAATGAAGCCGTCTGTTCCCCCAAACAGCATTTCGCCTTTTGAGGTTTTGTAACAGGCACGCACGTAAAATGCGCCGCAAAGGCTCAGGTTGTCAATCCGGGATTTATTTATCTTCCTGTTTTTATAGTCATAATAATACAGACCATCGTTGGTGCTGAACCATATATCCTTTGAGGCGGTATCTTCCAAAATGCCGAAAACAGTTTTTCCAAACAAACCTTCCTGCTCTTCAAAATTCACGTAACTGCCATCCGCTCCTAACCGGTTTGCACCCCCGCCACGCGTTCCAAACCAAATATCGGCGTCTGAGGTAATACAAAATGAGCAAAGAATGTTTACGGAATAGGGTGCGTTCTCGATATAGTAATGTTTGATGATACGCCTTGTGCTAACATCCACCACATACGCGCCCCTGTGCGTGACCAGCCACAGATTATTATTTTTATCGCGAAACAGCGTTTCAATTTGCATTCTAATCGCATTCCCTGTCGAATCAAATAAAGAAACAATTTCGACAGCGCCTTTTTTCTTATCCTTATACATTAATCTGGCGTCGGGATCCGTCATCCAAATACCCGAACTGTCTTCCATCACAAAATCGTAGACGCTCAGTTGCTGTGAGGTGGCAGGATGAAGCATCCGCAGGTCGACGAAACGCTGTTGCCTGTCGTCAAACCGCTCCATGCCTCCATTAAATGCAGAGATCAGCAGGGCGCCTTTTTCATCATACCACAACTTTTTTATCATATTCGACGTTACGCCTGTTTGATTTTGCCGGGTGTAATAGGAAAACCTGTCGGTCTTTCTATCCCAATAATTCAGCCCGCCACCTTCCGTGCCTATCCACAGATTTCCATCCCTGTCCTCTTCAAAGCAGCTGACTATTGGATGGCTCAACCCGCCCGGCGTAGCTTTGAAGTAGTTGACGTCATTATCAAAAAAGGTCATATAGGCCAGTTTGCCGCCGTATGTGCCTATCCATGTGCCTCCGTCAGGATCGGGATAAATAGACCACACCGAATTATTAGGCAGCGAGTATGTATAATGAAAATTGGAGCGAAGGCAGTGCATTTCTCCTGTATGCGGGTCCAAAAGAAAAAGCCCCGATTGCGTGGCTATCCAAATGATATTTGAAGCGTCAAGATACAGTTTTTTTGTACTCGCAGATTTTCCATATTCGCGCGAGAGGTTGTAATGTTTTACTACGTTACCTTTATTGTCACATTCATACAAACCATCCATGTGCGTGAGAATATAAACCGACTCCTTATATTCTATCACATCCCTTACCACGTAACGATCGTCGCCCAGGGAAGAAAATAAACTGTGCTGCCCGGTTTTCTTATCCAACCTGTACACTTTTCCGTTCGACCCGATATAGATATGTTCTTTGGTGCATATTAATGCCGTTATAGGCACATCCGGAGGCAATGGATAGGAAGTTATATCAGGCAACCGGCCGGGATAGAATGTTTCAATCTTGCCATCTCTGACTAACCACATGGTTCCATCCTCATTCGATGTAACCGAAGCTATATTTCCGGTTAAAATTAATTCAAAGTCCTTTGTCTGGTAATTGAAACGTAATAATCCCTGATTAGTGCCCACATATAATCGCTTCGAAGTGTCGGTAACAACCTGTCCGTATAACCAGTACGAGCTTGGTAAAAGCTTCGTCACAAAATCATTCATCTGGACAAATGAATTACCGTTATATATAAACAACGCGTCGTATCCACTAAACCAAATACGTCCGATACTGTCTTTTGTGATGCTGTGTATACCTCCATAGTAGGAGGTTTCCGGCATGGTATGGAACCTATAATCTGAAATATTTAAGGCAAGATTGGGCGTGGAACATAAAATGAAAAATAATCCCGCAAATAAAAACCTCATATTTTTAATTATTAGTTATTTTACTATTATTCCTCCTCCTCGTAATAGTAAGAATAGTCGATACCTTTCATAAACATTTCGCGGTCGGCGATTTTGTCGGTTAACGCGTTTCGCAACAGCTCCTTTATTTTGGCAGCGTTTGAACCACTTTTTTGCATGGCCGACAAGTAGTCCTTTTTGTTAATTTTGCTCCAATCCACGCACCGCTTCAAGTTCTTTTTCAGCATTAAATCGAGCCAAATGCGGGTTGACCGGCCGTTGCCTTCCATAAACGGATGCGCTATATTCATCTCCACATATTTATCCGCAATTTCGTCAAATGTCGTTTCGGGCATATTTTCAATAATCCGTAAGGTGTTTCCTAAAAAATGCGCCACGGCAAACTGAAAACCGCCCTTGCTTATATTCTTTTGTCGTATTTGCCCGGCAAAATCATACAGCCCGCCAAACAGATAAGCGTGAATTTGTTGCAACCCTTTAGCCGTGCCCACCGAAATGTCATTTATCAGGTTGCTTTCAAACAGCGTGTATGCCTTCTTTTTGCTTTGTCCGTCGATGGTATTGTCGCTGTAGGTAAACCAGTCTAAAAATTTCATTGCCTTGTTGCCTGGAAACTGCTTGGCAAGTTGAATAACGCCGTCGCTGTCAAGGGCGTCGCTTAAACGTTTCTTGCCATCGGGCGCTGTTAATTTCAACTGGGTAGTGACACTAACCACTTCATTGTTTTCTTTCTTTAGCTTGGCCTTTAAATACTTCCAATAATTACGGTTTTTATTGTAATCATCTTCATCGTGCAAAATGCCGATAATATCAAGTACCGAAAACCACCATTTGTTGTTTTCGTCGTCCCATACTGCACGGACTTCCTTATCATTGAAAAAGCGGATTGATATTTTATTCATACTCCTTGGTTTGACTGGATTTGCGAAAAACGAGGACTTACTATTATGTGGCGGCGAACTGGCGAAGAAACCGGACGTCATTTTCGAAATAGTGGCGCAGGTCGCGGACGTGCCATTTCAGCATGGCGATGCGTTCAATGCCCATGCCGAAAGCAAAGCCGGTGTATTTTTGCGGGTCGATGTTCGAAGCTTCCAGCACGTTAGGATCTACCATGCCGCACCCCATAATTTCGAGCCAGCCGGTGTGCTTGCACACGTTGCATCCCTTGCCGTTGCAGATGTTACAACTCACATCTACTTCGGCGCTGGGCTCCGTGAAAGGGAAATACGACGGACGCAACCTGATTTGCACCTTCTCGCCGAAGAACTCGCGGGCGAAATACAAAATGGAGTGCTTCATGTCGGCGAACGACACGTTTTCGTCAATATACAATCCTTCTACCTGATGAAAAATGCAGTGGGCACGCGCCGAAATGGCCTCATTGCGAAACACGCGGCCGGGGCAAATAATGCGGATGGGCGGCTTTTGGCACTCCATGACACGCACTTGCACCGAGCTGGTGTGGGTGCGCAGCAGCACAGGGTTGTCGCCTGTGGTTATAAAGAACGTATCCTGCATGTCGCGTGCCGGATGTTCGGGCGGGAAGTTCAACGCACCGAATACGTGGTAGTCGTCTTCTATTTCGGGGCCTTCGGCTACCGTGTAGCCCAGCGTTTTGAAAATATCGATAATTTCGCCCCGCACGATGGAAAGCGGATGCCGCGCACCCAGTGGGGCGGGCTCGCCCGGCATGGTGGCGTCGAAGGTTTGCTTGCTGTCATTGTGATGTTCCAGTCCTTCCCGCAACGCATTAATTTTTTCGAGGGCGGCCTGCTTCAGGCGGTTTATCTGTTGCCCGAATTGCCGTTTTTCTTCTGCGCCCACTTGCCGGAATTCTTCAAATAGCGAAGTGATGCTGCCCTTTTTCCCCAGCCAGCCCACGCGGAGCGCTTCTACCTCGTCGTTGCTCTTGGCCGTGCAGCCTTCAATTTCCGCCAGCAGTCGGTTTATTTTCTCGTGCATGTGGAGCGCTATTTTTTGGCCGGTTTAATGTCTATGATAACGACGTCTTTTGTGGGACGGTCGGCAGAGTCGGTAGCGGTAGCGGCGATTTTGTCAATCACGTCAAACCCGTTGATTGTTTCGCCGAACACGGTGTAAGCGCCATCCAATTGTGCGCATGTAGCCGCGTTTTCAACAATGTAAAATTGCGAGCCCGAAGAGGCCTTTTCCGGATTTACCTGATCGCCTTGCCGGGCTGCCGCCAGTGCGCCTTTCTTGTGTTTATACTGCGGACGGAATTCCGCGTCCACCGTATAACCCGGACCGCCTGCGCCATAACGGGCGCCGGGTTTCGGGTTTTTCGACGCAGGGTCGCCGGCCTGTATCATAAAGCCTTTGATGACCCGGTGAAAAATAATACCGTTATAAAAATTCCCGGCCGCTAATTTCAGGAAATTATCACGGTGCAGCGGCGTTTCTTTGTACAGTTTAATGGTGATGATGCCCTCATTCGTTTGTATATCCAATACCGGTTCTTCGCCAAGTGTGGCCGGGTCAAAAGCTAATTGTTTTTCCTCCATGGTTGTTGTTTGTGTTTCTTCTGTAACTGTGGCTGTTTGTGTTTTCGTTTCAACTTTTTTGTTTGTGTTTTTAGGGTTGTTTCCGCAAGACACTAATACTAAAATTAGCGCGGAAAGAAATATACCATTTGTTTTCATATCTCGATAATTTTATATATTTTTGAAGTTTATTTACTTGCAAAGGTAGGGTATTTCTGCGAATAAACAAAACAAAAATATTTTCGAGTTACAATGAAACGGTTTGCGATATTCGTGCTGTGTGTTTGTTTAGGCGTCCAGGGTTTTCCGCAGCGGGTGGGATTGGTGCTGAGCGGCGGCGGGGCTAAAGGCATGGCGCATATCGGCGTGATTAAAGCCCTCGAAGAAAACGGTATTCCTATTGATTACGTGGCCGGCACGTCTATGGGCGCTATTGTGGCGTCGCTTTACGCCATTGGATATTCGCCCGAAGAAATGATAACGCTGATGCAGTCGGAAGACTTTACGTCGTGGTACAAAGGGCAAGTGCTCGAGAAAGACCAGACCTACCTGTTCCGCCGCGAGCCCTCGCCCGAAATGTTTTCGCTGTGGCTGCATTCCAAAGGGCTTAAGCCGAACGTGCCTACAAGCTTCATCCCGTCATACCAAATGGATCTCGCCGTGCTGGAACTGTACTCGGCCGCCGATGCGGTTGCCAAAAATAATTTCGACAGCTTGATGATACCCTTTCGCTGCGTGGCTTCCGACATTGTGAAGAAAAAACCTGTGGTGGCGCGGGATGGAAATCTCGGCGTGGCTGTGCGGGCTTCGATGTCTTACCCGTTTTACTTCAAAGGAATCAAAAGGGATTCTACGATATTGTTCGACGGCGGGTTTTACAACAACTTTCCGTGGGACGTGATGGCGCAGGACTTCAACCCCGACTTTATTATCGGTGTAAAAGTGAGCAACAATCCGAAAAATCCCGATGAAGATAATATTTTTACGCAAATCGAAAACATGCTTATGTTCTCAACCAATTATGATCTTCCCGAAGACAGGGGGATTATGATTGACGTAAAGCTGGATAATGTGTCGTTGCTCGATTTCGGCAAGGTGCTTCAACTTGCCGGCAAGGGCTATCAAAGTACGTGGCAAAAAATGGATGCTATAAAAACACGTGCAGGCAATCGTCGTGTGTCGCAGGAAGAAATAACCGAAAAGAGGAATGCTTTTCGCAAAAGAATGCCGGAATTGAAGTTTAAGAACGTAAATATAATGGGGAATGTTTCTCGTTTGCAAAATTCTTTCCTTGGCCGTATGGTGCGGGGGGACAAACATGAAGTAATGAACTTCCAGCAAGTCAAGCGACATTATTTCAGGGCTATTGCTTCGGACAATGTGAACGTGTTCTTTCCCTGGGCTACCTTCATAGATTCTACCGGCCTTTTCGACCTTAACGTGCGGGTAACCCGTGCCGCCCAGTTCAGGGTGGCCATTGGGGGCAATTTGTCATCCTCTTCCCTCAATCAGCTGTATCTGGGTTTGGAATGGCACCATTTTGCCAACAACATGGGGTTTGCTTATGCCAATATGAACATCGGGCGTTTTTTTATGGGCGGCCGCATAGGCTGGAGAGGTTATTTCGACGTGTATCCGCTGTTTTTTTATGAAGTGGAAGGGAATATCTTGCAGTATGATTACTACACCGGAGCGCAGGATCTCGTGTTTTTCGACAAAAGGCCGAGCTACTTGCAGGAAACAGACCGGTATGGCAGTTTGTCTTTCGGCGTGCCGCTATCCGACCGGCAAAATATAAATGTTAAGCTGGGCTTTTCTGTCGGCGGACTTCGCGATGATTATTTTGAAGTGCAGGATTTCATGTCATCCGATACGACCGACCAAACACGCTTTAACTATTATTCCCCGCGGTTTATTATTGAACGGAATACGCTCAATTATCGCCAGTATGCCACCCTCGGCAAAAAACAGCATGTGAGTGTACGATATGTTACAGGCAAAGAAAAGCACATTTCCGGCAACCTGTCAAAAAGAAATAACACGAACATAGAAAACGAAATTCATGATTACCACCAGTGGGTTACGGTGCGATTTCTGAGTGAATTGTATTTTTCAATGGGTAATCATTTCTCATTAGGCACCTACATCGATGCGGTATTTTCTAATAAATCGACATTCGGCGATTATTTTTCCACCATGCTGTCGCTGCCTGCCTTTACGCCTACACCGCACAGCAGTTCGATTTTTTTACCCCACTATCGCGCCGACGTTTTTGTGGGCTTTGGCCTGACACCTACAATTTGTTTTACCAATAAAATAATATTGCAGACAGGCGGTTATGTGTTTCAACCTTACCGACAGATTCTATCTGTGGGCAACGAAGTGTCTTACTCCAAACCCTTATCAAGCCGCGCCTATATGGCCTTGGGCGCACTGGTGTGGCACACGGCTATCGGGCCGCTGAGTTTTTCGGCTAACTATTACAGCCAGGCCGAAACCAATTGGTACTTCCAGTTAAATTTAGGCTATTTATTGTTTAACAAAAAAGGACTTGATTATTAGATGGCAAATCCGTTGAAACGATTAGCGGGTGAAACCGCCACTTATGGGGTAAGTACTATCCTTGCCCGTGTATTGAATTTTCTTTTTGTTCCCATCTACACCCGCATGCTCACGCCGGGCGATTATGGTATTGCCACCGACTTTCTGGCCTATATCGCCATTTTACAGGTGCTGCTCACCATGGGGATGGAAACCGGAAGCCTGCGCTATGCCAACAGGAGCGACAAGCCCCGTGAAGTGTTTTCCACCGTGCTGGTGTTCATTGGTGTGGTGGCCGCCCTGTTCTTTGCCCTGTCTGCCTTTTGGTCGAACGACATTGCCCGGTGGCTGCATTACGACGGATACCAAATGTGCATTATTTATGTCGGCGGCATTCTTGCCATCGACAGTTTTACCGCCATCCTGTTCGCCCGCCTGCGCTTTGAATACCGTGCGGCGAAGTTTACCGTTTTTAAATCGGTGAAAATTGGCGCCGAATTAGGTTTTAACTTTCTGCTTTTTTTCGCGGCGCCCGCTTATTTCGCCGCACATCCCCACTCGTGGCTGTTACATTTTGTGTCGGCAACCCCCGATTTCAGTTACATCCTGTTCTCTATTTTCCTCAGTTGCCTGATAGCCCTTATCCTCTTTATTCCCGACTTGTGGAAAATCAAAATCAAGTTCGACAAAACGCTGTGGCGCCAGATGATGATTTATTCCATCCCGCTTATGATTGCAGGATTGCCGGGGGTGGCCAACGAATTTATTGACCGTATATTATTCCGTTATTTCTTGCCTGAAAATGTGGTATGGCAAGAGCAGCTTGGTATTTTTCAGGCCGGTGTAAAAATTGCCGTGCTCATGTCGCTCTTCATACAAATGTTTCGTTATGCCGCCGAGCCGCATTTTTTTGCCGGCGAAAAAAACAAACAGGCGCCCATGCACCTCGCCATTGTCATGAATCATTTCACGGCTTTTTGCATGGTCATCTTTCTGTTTGTCATGTTTTACATAGACGCCATCGGCCTTTTGCTGGGGAAAAATTTCAGGACGGGACTTGACATCGTGCCCATCATGCTGGGCGCGTATGTGCTGCTGGGCATGTCGTTCAACCTTTCCATGTGGTATAAACTGTCGGGCAAAACACACTATGCCGTGTATATTACCACCGCCGGACTGCTGGTCACGTTGATTATTAATGTTGTGTTCATGCCGGTTTACGGCTATCATGCCGCGGCCTGGGGGCACTTCTTCAGCTACCTTGTCATGGTTATACTGAGTGCATGGCTGGGCGCAAAATATTATCCTGTTCCTTACAACTGGCTAAAACTTTGGGCTTATATTTCGGTGGCGCTGGCGCTGTTTTTCTTCAGTACATGGCTCGACGTGCAACTGCTATGGGCCAAATGGCTCATCAACACGCTCCTGTTGGCGGCTTATGTCGCTTTCTGGTTTCGGTGTGAAAAAATAAATCCGATGAACATAATAACAAAAAATAATACGAACGCACATCATGACACAAGTAAAAATTGTTAACCAATCACCCTTCGAACTCCCGGCTTATGCCACCCTTTCCTCAGCCGGCATGGATTTGCGGGCTAATCTTAGCGAGCCTTTAACCCTAAAGTCCTTGCAACGCGCCATGATACCTACCGGCTTGTTCATCGAACTGCCGCAAGGTTATGAGGCGCAAATTCGCCCGCGCAGCGGACTTGCTGCAAAACACGGCATTTCCCTGCTCAACACGCCCGGCACCATCGATGCCGATTACCGCGGGGAAATTAAAATAATCGTCGTAAATCTTTCCGCGCAGGATTTTTTATTGAACCCCGGCGAACGTATTGCACAAATGATTGTCAGTCAATATGAAAAAGTTGAATGGTTGCCTGTGGAAACCCTCGCGGACAGCGAACGTGGAGCCGGCGGATTCGGATCAACGGGCATGAAATAGAAAAAAGTATTAACTTTGTATAATTAAAATTAAAAAGAAGTAACCGTTCTGATGATTATAACCAATTCGGCTGAACACATGCAAGAGCTGACGTCTATTGTCGGGAAAAATAAAACGATAGGATTTGTGCCCACCATGGGGGCATTGCATCAGGGACATTTGTCGTTAGTTAAAACAGCTATGGAGAGATGCGATTTTACGGTAGTGAGTATTTTTGTAAATCCTACCCAATTTAATAATCCTGATGATTTCAAAACCTATCCGCGCACCCAGGAGGTTGACACCAATCTCTTGTCGGAATCTGGCGTAAACCTTGTTTTTATTCCTTCCGAAAAAGAAATTTACCCGATACCCGATACCCGCGTGTTCGATTTCGGCGAAATGGACAAAGTAATGGAAGGCGTATACCGCCCGGGGCACTTCAATGGCGTGGCGCAGGTGATCACCCGCTTGTTCAATATCGTCAACCCCACTATGGCCTTTTTCGGAGAAAAAGATTTCCAACAGCTTGCCCTCATCAAGTTACTGGTAGAGCAAATAGACCTGCCCATACAAATTGTTTCCTGTCCTATCGTGCGTGAATACGACGGATTGGCCATGAGTTCGCGCAACCGCTTGCTGAACAACAACCAGCGAATGCACGTACCCCTCATTGCCCGCACCCTTTTTGAAGCCAAAGAAAAAATGGAATATGTGGGAGTGAGCGACCTCAGCAAATGGGTGAAAGAGACCCTTGACGCCGATCCTGAACTGAAAACGGAATACGCCGAAATTGTAAACGCAAAAACATTACAACCCATCAAAACGTGGGATGAAGCCGGCAACATACAACTGTGTGTGGCGGTACATGCCAATACCATACGCTTAATTGACAATATAAGATTGAAATAACTTATGCAAATTGAAATACTAAAATCAAAAATTCACCGCGTAACCATCACGGAGGCAAATCTCCATTATATGGGCAGCATTACCATTGATGAAGACCTCATGGATGCAGCCAATCTTACAACGTATGAAAAAGTGACCGTGGCCAATATCGACAACGGGGAACGGTTCGACACATACGTAATAAAAGGCGAGCGCGGGAGTGGGAAAATAGCTGTTAACGGCGCGGCTGCGCATAAAGTAAAAGTAGGACATTTGATTATTATCATGGCCTATGCCGCCATGACCCCCGAAGAAGTCGGATCTTTTAAACCCGCCATCATATTTCCCGATAGCAAGACCAATAAATTGATAGGCTAAAAATATGGGAACAACCGTTCCAAAAAAAAAGTGGAATAAAATAATTACAGGTTCACTAAAATATGTGATATTCCTGGCGCTTTCCGCTTGGTTACTCTATATTTCTTTCAAAGAAGTGAAATGGAGTGAACTCGTGGAAGGGTTGCGTAATGCCAACTACTGGTGGGTCGGCGCCTCTATGCTAAGCGGCTGGCTGGCCATTGTGGTACGCGCGTTGCGTTGGCGCATCATTATCGAACCCTTGGGTTACCGCCCTTCCGTCAAAAACACGTATGATGCGGTGATGCTCACTTACCTTGCCAATTTTGCCGTGCCGCGTCTGGGCGAAGTGGTGCGTTGCGGCGCACTGCGTAAAACCGAAAAAGTCCCTTTTGAATCGCTGCTTGGCACAGTAGTGCTCGAACGGGTATTTGATGTACTCTGCCTGCTCATTGTTACCATTTTTGTGGTGGGCTTGCGCATGGACACTTTCGGCACATTCCTGCACGATAAAATATGGCAACCCTTAACGGAACATAATGCCGAAACTACCGGGCTGTCGTGGCTTGCCATTCTATCCGGCGTATTCGTCATAACAATCATCCTGCTGTTTCTTTTCCGAAAGAAACTGTTACAATTTCGCGTGGTTGTAAAGACGTGGCATGCCGCGTCTCTACTCTTCAAAGGTTTAATCGACGGACTGAAGGCGGGCTTTCGTCTGAAAAGGAAAAACCAATTCCTTGCCGGCACCTTGATAATATGGCTCTTCTATTTCTTACAATCCTACACCATTATGCACGCCATGTCTGAAACAGCGTCCCTCGGTTTTGCCGATGCCCTTTTCCTTATGGTTGTGGGTGCATTAGGATGGGTCGCTCCCGTGCCGGGCGGACTGGGCGCCTACCACTTCCTGCTGGCGCTGGCGCTGTCAACCATGTATGCCGTTTCGTGGGAACTTGGGGTGGTGTTTGCCACCATCTCGCATGAAACACAAGCCGTGATGATGATTATATTTGGCTTTATCTCTTTGTCCTCCTTCCTGCTCGCCGGAAAGAAGAAAGAAATTCCTGTATTATAAATTGAATTACAGCAATTTGCACTTTAAACAACTTTGTTTAAAACAAGTTTGTTTAAAACAAAGTTGTTTAATTGAAAAATAGTCATTACCTTTGTTTTCCAAAACAAGTGCATTATGGAAAATCCGTTTACTTTCGGTAAAACAGCCTTCGGTGAACAATTTACCGACCGGGAACAAGACACCAAGCGTCTATTGGCTAATTTCAAACATGGAATTAATACGATACTCATTTCTCCACGCCGGTGGGGCAAGACCTCATTGGTACAAAAAACGGCGCTGTCAGGCAAGGGCAGGCGACTAAAAATCATAACGCTTGATGTTTTTTCATGCCGGACAGCCCACGAATTTTACACCCTTTTCGCCACGGAAGTAGTCAAACAAACTGCCGGAAAATGGCAGGAATGGGTGGAAAATGCAAAAAAATTCCTGGCATCCTTAGTGCTTAAAATCTCTATCGGCGCCGATCCGGTAAGAGATTTTTCCATTACGTTTGACTTTTCCGATAAAAAACTATCGGCGGATGAGGTATTGACTTTACCGCAACGGATAGCCACAGAAAAAGGATTTAAGCTCGTTATTTGCATTGACGAATTTCAGCAGGTCGCGGAATTTGATGAGCATCTGTCTTTCCAAAAAAAATTACGTTCGGTGTGGCAATTACAACCCGACGTTTCTTATTGTCTTTATGGTAGCAAAAAACATATATTGGCCAATCTTTTTTCGAGACAAAGTATGCCATTCTATAAATTCGGCGATGTGTTTTTCTTGCAGAAAATACCTGCTTCTAACTGGATACCGTTTATTTGTGAACGTTTTCAGGTAACCCGGAAAAAAATTTCCACACAAATCGCCGAAAAAATTTGCAATACCGTAGAAAACCATTCTTCGTATGTGCAGCAATTGGCGTGGATTATCTGGAGTAAAACCGCTAAAACCGTGACGCCTGATATTTTTGAATCGGCGGTAGTGGAGTTGTTGAACCAAAATGCTATGCTTTATCTTCGCTATGTGGAAGAGTTGTCGGCTTACCAGCTTAATTTTTTGCAAGCCATTGCCGATGGCGTCCATTCCGAATTTACGAAAACTGCTATTTTACAACAATATCAATTGGGAACTGCCGCGAATGTGAAACGGTTGAAAGAAGCCTTGGAAAATAAAGAACTCATTGACATCAATGATAAAAATGTTACGTTCAATGACCCTGTTTTCCGGCTTTGGTTTAAAGCCAATATAAAAAGAAGGATATAACCTTACTATACACCTAAACACAGGCTTTTACAGGCGTACCCCAATCCCTATCTTGAAAATACCATTTTGACAACACCTTTTATATCATCTATTTTATGCGGAAATTTAGATTCTTGTATACATCCATCGTTTAGATAATAAAATGTTTTTGCAGATTTTCCAAGTTCATCAAATTCCAAAAATTCTCTAATTTTAGGAATTATTTTATTATCTTTCTTATACTCGATATAAAGAACATCACCTTTTTTTATTGTTTCCACTTTTTGTTCATTATTCTTAAATGCTCGGATAAATACAATATCTTTGTCGTTAATGTTTTTTGGCGTCATACAAATACCATCTACCCACTTGATAGTATAATCTTTCAACTTAACTTTCTTATTATCATTATAAAAATTCTCAAATGGCGTAATAATAACATCGGCACCGGAGTGATTTATAGAAGTGCTTCCTGCAATCACACGGTCAACGTGTATAATGTTTTTTTTATAAATCCACACTAATAATAGCATCAAAGCGAAACTTATGCCAATTATGCCAAATATCAACAGTACTAATAGTGACATTGTTTTTTAATTTAGTTTATTAATATGATTAACTTGTAATAAATGTGTCTTATGACAAAATAAAATGACAACATAGACAGCAAACACATAAGAAATATGAATGTGCCCAATTACTCCATTTTCGGCTCCTTTTATATGGGGAATAGCTGCTAAAATAAATGCTAAAACAAAACCTAAAATAATCCATGTTAAATTCCATCCCCCAATAATAAAACCCTTTAATTTATAATTACTATTCTTTTTAAACAAAAACTGCGTGGTGAAAAAATCAATTATAAGCATTACTACAATACTTGAATTAGATGCGATCATAAACAAATTATTATTAATATCGGCAATTTTTACATCAAAGTTAATATTTTCTTTTGTAAATATAACATCCAATACTAATCCACTATAAGTAAATAACAAAAGTGCAATTGTCCATAATGCGGCACAGAGTATTCTATATAGTAGCATAAGCGATTTAATATTCAAATTATGTGATTTTTATCTCTTGTCTTCTCAGGGCGAAGTGCAAACATATTAACAAAAAATGATATTTGCAAATAAATTATCAACAAAATTCTTGTGTCTTATGTGTGTTTTTGCGTTAATTGGTTGAAAATCTTTATTTTCAAAACAATATACAAGATATAAAAAAACAACCAATTTAAAATAAATCAATTGTAACTCTTTTTAATTTACTGAATATTCTACTAAAAAAGAAAAGAGGCAGCAAAAACACCACTTAAGATTGCCACCTCTTCCATTATTTCGTCTTCCAGCCAACCGGAAGTTATTCTCCTTTTCGTTCACGCGAGCGGCGACGGTCGCGGTCTCCACCACGCTGGCCGCCACGCGGACGACGTTCTCCGCCTTGCGGTCCGCCACTCACATTGGCATTGATTGCCGACGAACCGAAGTTCGGTGATAAGTCGCGCCGGCCATACACTTCACCATTGCAAATCCACACTTTGATACCCAGCACACCCACTTTGGTATGCGCTTCGGCCAACGCGTAGTCGATATCGGCACGGAAAGTGTGCAGCGGGGTACGGCCTTCTTTCAACATCTCACGGCGGGCCATTTCGGCGCCGCCCAGCCGGCCGCTAATCAGCACTTTGATGCCTTCGGCGCCCATGCGTATCGTAGAGGCTATCGCCATTTTTATGGCACGGCGGTACGACACGCGCCCTTCCACCTGACGGGCAATGTTGTTGGCCACAATCACGGCATCCAGCTCGGGACGCTTCACTTCGTAAATATTAATCTGAACTTCCTTGCTGGTGATTTTCTTCAATTCTTCCTTGAGTTTATCCACTTCCTGGCCGCCTTTCCCGATAATAATTCCCGGGCGCGCCGTGTGAATGGTCACAGTAATGAGCTTCAGCGTACGCTCAATAACAATCTTTGAGAGGCTGGCCTTGGCCAAGCGGGCGAGAAGGTACTGACGGATTTTGGCGTCTTCCAAAATCTTGCCGGCATATTTCGTGCCGCCGTACCAGTTGGACTCCCAGCCGCGAATAATTCCTAAACGGTTACTGATTGGGTTTGTTTTTTGTCCCATGTTATTGCTCCTCTGTTTCTGTTACTGTTTCTGACTTTACCGGCTCACTTTTTTTCCCTACAATAATCGTAACGTGGTTCGAACGTTTACGAATACGTGCAGCGCGGCCTTGCGGCGCCGTGCGGATACGCTTCAGGGTGCGGCCTTGACCCACAGAAATATGCGTGACGCAAATATTCCCGTTCTCAAGTTCTTTTTTCTCGTTTTCGTTTTTGCTTTCCCAGTTGGCAATAGCCGACTTGAGCAGCTTTTCCAAACGAACCGAAGCCTCTTTCTTGGTATATCTTAAAATATCCAAGGCGCGGTTTACTTCAACACCCCTTACCAAATCGGCGACTAAGCGCATCTTGCGAGGTGAGGTAGGAACATTATTCAGCTTTGCGATGGCTGTCTGTTTCCTTGCTTCTTTTAGCCTTTCGGCCATTTCTCTTTTCCG
This sequence comes from Prevotellaceae bacterium, assembly GCA_031258755.1. GTDB lineage: Bacteria > Bacteroidota > Bacteroidia > Bacteroidales > UBA932 > JAIRLC01. Next base: position 13,520 of record JAIRMK010000207.1, on the reverse strand, counting down.
AGCTCCCATATTGAGATTTCTTTTTTTACGATGAATGATTAACGATTGCCCGAGTGTCCTCTGAACGTACGGGTTGGTGCAAATTCTCCTAATTTGTGGCCTACCATGTTTTCGGTAATATACACCGGAATAAACTTGTTGCCGTTATGCACAGCGATGGTTTGTCCTACAAAGTCGGGGGAAATCATACTGGCGCGCGACCAGGTTTTTATCACTTCTTTTTTCTTCTTGCCTTCTGCCATTTCCAGCACTTTTTTCTCCAAGCTGGGATGAATGTAAGGGCCTTTTTTTAGTGAACGACTCATATTTTATTTCTCGTTTATCCGGTTATTTTTTACGTTTTTCAATGATAAACTTCTTTGAAGTTTTCTTCGGGTTACGCGTCTTGTAGCCCTTAGCGGGTATGCCTTTCCGCGAACGTGGGTGTCCGCCTGAGGCGCGTCCTTCACCACCACCCATCGGGTGATCTACGGGGTTCATCACCACACCACGCACCCGCGGCCGGCGGCCGAGCCAGCGTTTCCGGCCGGCTTTACCGTGCGATTCGAGGTTGTGGTCGGGGTTGGATACACTGCCCACCGTGGCACGACAGGTAACAAGCACCATGCGGGTTTCGCCCGAAGGCAATTTCAATACCGCATGTTTGCCCTCACGCGCCGTAAGCTGGGCATACGTGCCGGCGCTACGCGCCATAGCCGCGCCCTGTCCGGGATGCAATTCAATATTGTGCACAACCGTACCCAACGGAATTTCATTCAACGGCAACGTATTTCCTATTTCAGGCGCAACGCCTGCACCCGATACAATGTCTTGTCCCACCTTCAAGCCGTTAGGCGCTATAATGTAGCGTTTTTCCCCATCGGCATATTGCACCAGCGCGATGCGGGCGCTACGGTTCGGGTCATACTCAATTGTTTTTACGGTGGCTTTCACACCGTCTTTATTCCGCAAAAAGTCGATGATGCGGTACATGCGCTTGTGGCCACCGCCGATGTAGCGCATGGTCATTTTACCCTGATTGTTGCGGCCACCCGACTTGCGCAACGGCGCCAGCAATGACTTTTCAGGGGTGCCGGTGGTAATATCATCAAACGCACTGATGATTTTATGTCTTTGTCCCGGTGTTATCGGTTTAAATTTACGTACTGCCATGGCTTAAATGTTGCTGTAAAAATCAATTTTGTCTTCTCCGGCCAGCGTTACAATCGCTTTCTTATAGTGATTGGCGCGGCCTGTCAATAATCCCGCCTTGGTAAAGCGGCTTTTACGTTTCCCATGGTAGTTGGCGGTGTTCACATTTTTCACCGTAACCCCGTACATATCCTCAACCGCTTTTTTTATTTCCAGCTTATTGGCTGCGCGGTCAACTACAAAACCGTAACGATTCAACTTTTCGCCCTGAATCGTCATTTTTTCGGTTATTAATGGCCTTATTAATATTTCCATGTGACTATCTTTTTAAGCGTGTCCCAACTGTTTATTCAATACCTCCACCGTAGCATCCACCAGCACGAGGTTGGTGGCATTCATAATGTCGTAGGTAGTCAATTCCGAAGATGTGATTACCTTTACACGCGGCAGGTTGCGGGACGACAAATAGATGTTATTGTTATTTTCGGGAAGCACCAACAGCACTTTCGTGCGATCTTCAAATTTCAGATTTTTGCAAATCGCCAAAAAGGCCGATGTTTTCGGGGCTTCCAGGGTAAATTGCTCCAACACGATAATGGCGTTGTCTTTTGCTTTGATCGAGAGCGCGCTCTTACGTGCCAATTGTTTGAGCTTTTTGTTCAATTTAAAACTGTAGTCACGCGGCTTGGGGCCGAAAATCGTACCGCCGCCCACGTAAATACCCGATTTGATGCTACCGTGGCGTGCGCCGCCGGAGCCTTTCTGGCGGACAATTTTCTTGGTGCTATAAGCCACTTCGTTGCGTTCTTTCGTCTTCGCCGTACCCTGCCGTTGATTGGCCAGGTACTGCTTCACATCCAAATAAATGGCATGGTCGTTCGGCGCTATGCCGAATACCGTATCGTCGAGGATAATCTTCTTCCCTGACTCTTGTCCGTCGATTTTATATACTGATAGTTCCATCGTCCGTTACTCCTCTATTAATAGGTATGACCCTTTTGCACCGGGGATGGATCCTTTCACCAACAGCAGGTTGTTTTCGGGGATCACCTTCAATACTTTCAGGTTTAATATTTTCACTCGATCGCCGCCCATGCGTCCGGCCAGGCGTTTTCCGGGGAATACGCGCGAAGGCCACGACGAGGCGCCCATGGAGCCCGGGGCGCGCAGACGGTTGTGCTGGCCGTGGGTCTGGCCGCCCACACCGCCAAATCCATGACGGCGCACCACGCCTTGAAATCCCTTGCCTTTAGAAGTACCCGTAACATCGACCCAGTCTTCTTCTTGAAGCACGTCGCTTACGGTAATCACGTCGCCCAATTGCACCGGTTCCTCGAAGTCGTTTTTAAACTCCGCCACCTTGCCCTTTGGGGTGGTATTTGCCTTTTTAAAATGGCCTATTAAGCCCGCGCTGGTGTGTTTTTCTTTTTTGTCGTCATAGGCAAGCTGCACGGCGGCATAACCATTCTTCTCTTCCGTAAGCACCTGCGTAACTACACACGGACCAGCTTCGATAACGGTGCACGGTATGTTCTTACCGTCGGCACCGAAAATGGATGTCATTCCAATTTTTTTTCCAATTAGTCCAGGCATTTGTTTGTAATTAATAACTTATCACTCAAAAATATAAACATATCCGCACAAAAAGCGGGTTGCAAAGATAGCTATATTTTCGGAACTTACAAACAAGATTTGAACATTTTTTTATTTTATGGCGAAATTAAAGACGGATAATACGGTCTGAACGGTCAATAATATTATTGTGTCAAAGATAGTTTATAAATTTTATTCCACATAGATTTTGCAAGTTTATAAAAAAATACTACTTTTGTGCATCTTATAACTATCAAAATAACTTAAAAAATGCAATCTATAATTATCACTTTTGACAGATTAATGCAATTTACAAATATCAATTTTACCCGATATTTATATGACCATATTGCATGGAACAACCGGCTAATAGGCATTATCGGTGCAAAAGGAACAGGAAAGACAACACTCATGTTACAGTATATCAAACAGAACTTCTTTGACCGAGAAAAGGCGCTTTATGTGAGTTTGGACAATATCTGGTTTACACAACATTCGTTGCTCGACTTGGCAGATTATTTTTATTCGTATGGCGGTACCCACCTGTTTTTAGACGAGGTTCACCGTTATCCGACTTGGGCCATAGAAGTCAAAAATATTTACGACAGTTATCCCGATATGCACATTGTCTTTACCGGTTCGTCAATGCTCGAAATCTACAATACAAGTGTCGATTTTTCGCGCAGGGCCATTGTTTATGAGCTTAAAGGCCTGTCGTTTAGGGAGTTTTTAAAATATGAAAAACAAATGGAATGGCCTGTGCTTACGTTGGATGATATTGTGAAAAACCACCGAAAAATCGCCGCGGACATTGTTCTAAAGATCAAAATACTGCCCGAATTTAAAAATTATTTGGAATATGGATATTATCCTTACTACAAGGAAGATAAGACAACTTATCCAATACGTGTAGAAAAATCCGTAAACAAAACATTTGACGAGGATTTGCCTGCCATAGAAAAAATTGAATATGCTACAATTTTGAGGCTTAAAAAACTTTTGGCTACGATTGCTGAAATGGTACCGTTCACACCAAACATTGCTAATTTGAGCGCTATCGTGGAAGTTAACCGAAATGCTTTGGTGAAATATTTGTATCTGTTAGATAAAGCAGGCATAATCAATTGTATTACGGAACCAAAAACAACGCTTCAAGCGCTCTCGAAGCCACAAAAAATATACCTCGAAAATACAAATATCATTCACTCGCTTGCTTTGCGGAATGAAAATGTCGGTAACATTCGTGAAACATTTTTTGCCAATCAGTTGCGGACAAAACACAAGGTAAACACGGCAGAAAAAGGAGATTTTACCATCGACAATGCGTTTGTATTTGAAGTAGGCGGAAAAAGTAAAACAAACCGGCAAATTGCAACTGTTGAAAATGCTTTCATCGCCACCGATGACATCGAAATAGGCTTTTCCAACAAAATTCCGTTGTGGCTGTTTGGCTTTTTATATTAAACGGCAACGTCTATTCTTCGTATTGTTCGCCGACGTCAACCATTGTATCTGCTGCCGGATCATCGGTGCCCATCGCATTAAGCGCTGCAAAATCAATAGCCGGACGATCGTTTCGCAACGATTTAACGAATCGTGTTTGCGCCGGCACATTATCTGTGAAATAGCCTCCCATTTTAAGAAAAACGGCGCCTGCCTGCGGGTCGCCGGGCGGCAATATGCCTCCGGCATAATCTACCCGGTCGCCGGCCGATGCGGTGGCGTCATTGGTAAAGGTGTAATTAGCGCTTTCGTACCATTCACCGTCAGCGCTGATATACCAATCGTTGTTCCATGTGCCGTAGCGGGTTTTATTGCCTTCATTCGGAGTGAAATTTTCGAGGAAGTGATGGGCGCCGGTGTACCAGTTGGTGGTGGGCGCCACGCCATTGTTGTCGGCTGCATCCAGCTCTATACGCCGCCACTCTGCAATAAATATCCATTTTTCGCCATCGTGGAACCATGTTTTGTAAAGCGAAGAATTGGGGAATTTTTCGGGTTGCGGGTGAGGCCGCACACGGGTAAGCATTTTATAGGTTTGGCCAGCCACCCACGGATATACCATATAACTTTGTCCACCTGAACCTTCGCCACCGAACTTCGTATATGTTATCGTATTCCTGAATGCCGCATCATTGTTCACCCTGACTAAGCGGGGCGCATATTTGCCCATTTGTGCGGGATTATCGGTCGTATAGGCCGACCACACCGAGAAGAGCACCCTGCGCTGCGTAGCAGAGTTCACCTGTATGCCGGCATAGCCCTGTCCGAAACCGTTACACATGAAATAAGAGCCTAACTTATCCTGCCCTTCCGGAATAAACACTTCGCTGTAAAAATATTCCATGTTGCCGGCGGGCTTTTCAATATTGATGTGTACCGACGGGCCGCGACGTCCGAAATGTTCATTGGTTAAAGGAACCCAGTTAAGGCCTGTAAGGTCCTTACCGCCTGTTCCACGCGTGGCCCATCCCGACACCCAAAGTTCGGGGAACCGGAAGTAGTAACTACCGTTGCGGGCGCCTTCTACGCTGAGGTCAATACGTACCGTATGGCCGGCATGGCCTTGCGGCACTTCGGGCAAATGAATACGGTGAATGGTGAGGGTATCTGTAGTTTGATTGGTCTTTTTATAAAGATAAGCATGGTCGTAAGGCTCGCCGTTTTCCACATATTGTTCTTCATTGACGTATATCCTCACTCTTAAAGTGCCACCGGTGGCATTACCGGCGCGTCCGCGCAGGGCCAGTTGCAGTTCGCCATGATACCGCACATTGAAGTAGATGCTCCCCAGACCCGTTGCGCCCGACGTTGTCCATGTTATACCATTGGTTGAAGACAGGGACATACCTGTTCCGCTAATAGTATAGGCATTGGAATAAATCGGTATCTTATGAATTTTATATTTGTCGTTTTCTTCGAGTGGGCGGCGGGGGTCATCGCTAAGCGGCGGCTCGGGCTCGTCTAACCATTTCACATAGACCTTCCATTCCTTTTTATCGCCGTTATTGGCCCTGACGGTGTAAATCACCGTTCCCTGCGAAAAGTCACGCACGCTGCCCGATATGGGGGCGATGGTGGCATTGGACGAAACCGTAATTTCCGGCGCCATAATGATGCCGGCATACCACGGCACTTCAATATAGATAGAATCCGCTTCGGGAACAATAACCACATTCGCCGCATCGCCTTCCGTATATTCAGGAAATTGAGAGAGGTCCAGATGGAATGATACAATATCATTAATACCCGAACGGGTGGGGTCGGGTTTGTCGATTTCCGGATAAATGGGGTCTTTACAGCTACCCATACCGAATATTGCGGCTATACATACGTACAGCAACAGGTCAGAAAAAATATGTTTACTTTTCATAATCGGATATATTCTAAGTTATTTTAAATAATTTTTTAACTGTGCTATTAACCAACTTTACCATATAGCTCCATCTCGGCCAGGCTGCCGTGACCGCCACGTGAAATGCCCGTAGCGCCTTGAGGGCCTCCTCTAAACAGCATTTTTACGCCTGTGGGGTGGTTGATGGGTGTAGGCAGCACCATGATGGTAGGGCCGCCGTATGCATTTTGTTTAAAGGTATCGTCGCCTTTATACACCAGTTTGTACCCATCGGCATCCACCGAGCCGAGCGGGTCGCCCCAATCCCAGTCGGGCTCTTCGCCCTCAATGCCGCCCGGCACATCTGTGCCGTCGCCTTTTACATAGATACAGAAATAGCCTGTTCTGCCGTTAGCTCCGCCTGGATTGTTACGCGGATAGGTAATAATGAGGTCAAGGCTGCCCGCGTCATTTTCCAAATCCCATTGCAACAAATGGTCGTTGTATTGTGCCGACGGAGCGCTATACTGCGAATGCCAATAGGTAGCATGGTCGCCGTCCCAGGTGTATTCCCACATTCCTTCGCTGCTTTGCGAAGAAGAGGGCACGCCTCCGGTAATCTTGATGAGCTTGGTAGGCAGTCCCTGTTGTGTAATGTTCACGGTAGCTTCCCGTTCGGGCGTCACTATTTTCATGGACGAAGTGCGAATCCCGATGGAAGCGTTCCGGTCGGCGGTAATGACAAGATAACCGTTGTCAATAACGGCATGAAGCCATTCCGCAGCGCTTTCGGGAATAACTACATTGACGGTTGCAGCAGTCGTATAGAAACGGTTACGATAGGTTTCCCCTTCTGCCACGAGGGTAAGGTCGAGTTCTTCGATCATCAGCGCCGTTGGAACAGGGATTTCGTCTTTGGCGCACGAGAACGCGACTGTGGCAATAATGCATGATAACAATATTTTTTTCATACGTTTTTATTTTTAGTTTGATGATTTAAATTAAGGGTTTTGTTGCAGTTCTATCGGATAAGCGTCGATTTCGCTCTTGGGAATAAATTCCACAACCCGCGGGTCGGAGGGGGCAAGCTCTGTCAACACCGGCGAACCGCTCAAATGGGTGCCGGGGTATTTTCTGTCCAATATTTCCTGATTACGGAAAATATCGTACTTGCGTTGCGCTTCCCATGCCAATTCCAGCCGGCGTTCGTCGAGAATCCATTTTAGAACGGTTTCGTCGGAATTAGATTGTGGCCGTTCGGGGATTTGTGCACGGTTGCGTATCACATTCAAGTCCTCAATGGCCTCCGGTAATTCTCCCTGTTGACACCGGCTTTCGGCACGGGTCAGGTACATTTCCGCCAAACGGAACAGCACCGGCGAATACAATTGCGATTGTTGTTCCTGATACGAAGTTTTGAGAATATAACGTTTGGGATAGCCGTTTCTGTCTTCCAATTTCGGTTCGATCCATACATTGTAACGGGTACCGCCGCCAGTCGCGCTATTTACGTAATACTGTATCTTTCCGTCGGGGGTTGTTTCTTTCTGCACAATGGGGTTGGTGTAAGAACTGGCTGACTCTGTAATACGGTAATCATTTCCTTCCTGCACCACCTCTTTTGTCACGTAAGTCCACTGATTATTCGCCTCATTGACATAAACCATCCACAGTCCCCCACCGGGGTGCGGCTGGTTTTCGATAAATGCGAAACGCAGGTCGGAAGGATTTTCCCGCAGCAGGGTAAGGTAAGATTCGGAAGGATACATTTCGCCCCAGCCTATTTCATCGATAGTGCAATATAAGCTGCCTACGGAATACCAATCCATGTAATAATCGGCGAAGTCGGCATCTTTCACCATGCGGATACACCAAATTGTTTCGGAATTTGATTCCGGCACGTGTTGCGGATATTTGGCATACTGGTCGCCCTGCAACAGCGCATAACGCCCCGAGTTAATCACCGAATCGGCGTAGGCTTCGGCTTCTTCCCACCGTCCCATGTAGAGATATACACGGGAGAGAAACGCCCAGGCGACTTCCTGTGTCACGTAGTTGTTGTTTTTCGGCGTAGAAGTACTTCTTTTCATTTTTTGTGCAGCGCGGGTTGCGTCTTTTATCATTTGCTCATATACTTCGGCAACGCTGGCGCGCGGCGGGAAATAATCAATATCGGTCACCGTTTTTATCGGAATGCCCGGATTATTGGCCGCGCCGTTGGCGTCTCTATACGGACGGCCGAAGATATTACAGCAATTGAAGTAGGCAAACGCCCGGAGCAGCAAGTTCTCGCCAATGAGGTGGTCAACAAATTCTTTCTCGCTTTCAGACATTTCGTAAGATTCGAGTATGGACAGCACGGAGTTGATGTTCCCTATCATTTGGTAGGTGAAAAGCCACACGCGCGCGGTGTAATAACTGTCGGTGGAACGTGTATAACGGTAGAAATTGAACAGCAGGTCGGACGTTGTTCCGCTGAGTAAAATATTGTCGCCGCCGTATTCGCCGACCTGGTGAATGGTTTTGTAGTAATATTCTTCTTTCATCTTGGCATACGTGCCCCGTGTAACGGATTCGGCTTCCCCGATACTCATTCCTTCATTCACCACAGCGTCGTAGGGTAACCGTTCAAGATCGCAGCCGCCAAATAACAGCGCCACTACCGAAAAGCAGCACAGCATTTTTATTAAAGGTATTATCGTTAATTTCATTGTGATTATTTTTTATGGGTTAAAAACTAAAGTTAATTCCGACAGAAAAACGGCGGACCGACGGGTAGATATCGACACTGTAGTTCCCATTGTCGTTTCCAATACCTATTTCGACGTCGGCGCCCGAAAATTTAGTGATGGTGAACAGGTTTTCGCCGGTCAGGTATATCTGCGCATGGCCGAGCTTTACTTTTTTCAGCCATTTCTCGGGCAGGTCATACGACAGGGTTACGTTGTTGAGCCGGAAGTAACTGCCATCTTCCACAAAGCGCGTGGAGGCTTCATTGGAATTATGGTTGCCGCCGGAAATGGCTTGCGGGTGCGTGGCGATGTCGCCCGGGTTTTGCCACCGCACCCAACTTCCGTTAGGCCCCGATGAAAGATCCAGGGTATTATACGTTGGGTACGCGCCGTCGTTGTCATAGAACTGCCGGGCGGAATGATAAATTTTGTTGCCGCCGACAAACGACCCCATTGCCGAAAGGGTAATTCCCTTATAGCTTACGGACGTATTCACGCCACCGAAAAATTTCGGCGTGGATGAACCGGTAAGCACATAAGAAGCGTTTGCACGGTCGGTCACCACCTTGCGCTCGCCGGTGGTCGAATCATACGCATACCACAGCGGGGCGCCCGTATATACATCCACGCCCGCCCATTCGGGCAAATAGAACACGTCGCGGTCTTCTCCTACGCGGAAAATACGGTGACCGTAGTCATTCGGGAACTGGTCTGCATTTTCGTTGGCCAGTTCGGTAATTTTATTCGTATTGTATCCAAAGTTGAGGCCAGCCGACCACACCACATCGCTGCGCGCAATAATGTCGGCCGAAAGCGAAAGTTCAACGCCATTGTTCCGCACGGCCCCCACGTTCTCGTACCGGCTGTTGTAGCCCGTCAGCGAACTGAGTTTTCTCGAATAAAGCAGGTCGGAGGTGTTTTTGATATAATATTCAATCGTAAAGTCCAGCCTGTTCAGCAAACGGGCATCGACGGCAAAGTTGGTTTCGTAACATTTTTCCCATGTCAAATCAGGGTTGCCGAGCACGTTGGGGAACGAAGCGGGCGTGCCCGCATAATTGGTGCTCAGGCTATAGACGCTTAAGTAGGAATAGTTGCCCAAACTCGACGAGTTGCCTATCGACCCATAGCTAACCCTGAGTTTAAGCAGGTCAACCCATTTTATGTCTTCCATAAACTGCTCCCGGTTAATCGACCAGGCAGCGCCAAGCGTCCAAAAGCTCCCGTAGCGGTTGTTGGCGCCGAATTTCGACGAACCGTCGTAACGGTAGGAGAATTGGAAATTATACCTGTCGTCGTAGGTATAATTGGTGTTGAAATAGACCGATTGCGTGGCATTCCCGTATTTCAGCCCATCTACCGCATAGGGTTTTGCCGCCACCCGCAGCACTTCCCCGTCAATAGGTATGGATTGCCCCTTGGCGATGGTGCTTTCAAACAAATAGTCGCTGTATTCATACCCGAGAAAAGCGCTGACGGCGTGCCTGTCTGCAAAAAGTTTATACAGCCGCAACAGTTGATTGGTGTATTTGGTGGTGGCCAGGTCGGTATTGTTATCAATCTGCCCGCCCGTGCTCTCCGAGCCGATGGAACGGGGGTCGGAATACACTGTTTCACGGAAAAAGCGGAAGCCGATATTGTTGTTCGATTCAAACACCAGCCAGTCGGTAATTCTAAAGTCAACACCGATGTTGCCATTGACGCCAATCTGTTTGCCCTTAGTCCAATCATACTGGTTATTGTAAAGGTAGTTGCTCATGTCCCTGCCATGCCAGTCCTCAAGGGTGCTGATGCCGTTTTCTTTCCCGGTTCTCACCGTGCCATCGGTATTGTACGGATAGTCCCACGGCAAATAATTCATGGCGCTGTAAAGGGAATGCTGCCGGTCGTCGGTGTCGCGGTAGCTGCCCGCCACTTTGACATGTACCGTCAACCTGCTGTTGGGCGTATAGTCGAGGTTGTTCCTGAAGCTGAATCTTTCGTATTCATACCCCTTCACCGTCCCCTCCTCCTGATAATAATCGAGCGAGAAGAAGTTGCGTATCTTTTCGACGCCGAATGTGTGCGACAACGTGTAATTTTGCGAGATGCCCGTTTGTGTGGCGAAATCAAACCAGTCGGTATTGTGCGCCAGCAGCTGGTCTTTATCGGCCAGCCATGCGTATTGCGTCAAAGCGCCCGGCATGCCGACCGTATAATCATACAAACCGGGGCCGTCCATCAGTTTGAAACGGCCGAGATGCTGCGTGGCTGCGCCGAATTTAACACTTGCATTGAAGACGTTTTCCCCCACCTGCCCGCGTTTTGTGGTGACAAGAATTACGCCGTTGGTGGCTCTCGAGCCGTACAGCGCCGTAGCCGTAGCGTCTTTCAGAATACTGATAGTTTCTATTTCATTAGGGTTTAATTGTGCGCCCGTGCCCGAAATCACGCCGTCAATTACCCACAGGGGGTCGATGGAAGCATCGCTGCCCAGCGAACTTTTGCCGCGAATACGGATAGTGGCCGCCTCGCCGGGGCGCCCCGACGTGTTTACGACTTGCACGCCCGCCACTTTTCCCTGCAACATCGTATTCACACTGGGCGACGTAACCGTTTTCAGCTCCTCCGCCTTGACCACGGCAATGGAGCCGGTTACCGAACTCCTTTTCTGTGTGCCGTAAGCCACCACAATCACCTCGTCCAGGCCGGTCGTGCTTTCTTCCATGATAACGGTCAATGCCGTTCGACCGTTCAGCGGCACTTCCTGAGTGGCAAATCCCACATACGAGAATACCAGTACGGCCGCGGGACTTGATACCTCAATCGAAAAACTCCCGTCATACTGGGTAACAGTTCCGTTTGCAGCGCCTTTCTCTGCCACGCTCACACCGATAAGCGTCTCCTCCGCATCGGTTTTTACAAATCCTGTTACACGATGTTTGTCATCCGCTACAGCGGCATACGCCGATGCAATACCAAACAACATAAAAAAAAGACTTCGCAACATACAGTTTCCGGTCTTTTTCAAAAAAAATACATACATGTTTCTTTTCATCTGGTTATTTATTGGTTAATTTTTAATTATAGCCTTTAACTACCTTTATTAATATAATTTCGCAAAGACGAGGTAAAGGTACGTGTGAGTTTTTTCCCAAAAAATTACTTTTAATAGAATTTTTTTATTATTAATGAAAAAATAATTACTTTTGGGGAAAATAACACCTATGGAACCTGAAAAAATAGCACAGGTAATCAAAAAGATTACGGCAGAACGTATGAAAAAGGGCTATACCTTCGACAATATGGCCTATGAATTGTCTATAACCCCGGCGGCATACCGGAAAATAGAAACCGGCGAGACAAAGCTGACGCTTGAAAGACTGTTCCGCATCGCGGAAATACTGGGCGTTTCTTTGGCCGACTTATTAGAAATCGGTAATGACGTTTTTCAACAAACCAACAAGGAAAGCGCAACCGGCTATCAGCAAAAAATCGAAAATTTCTATCAGGAAAACAAGGAAGTTTACGAAAAACTGCTCCGAAGCAAGGATGAACAAATAGCTTTGCTGCAGGGCATGTTGGGGAAAAAGCGTCCACAGACTATAGACAATTAGACGTTAGATATTAGACAAAAACCGGGATGTTCGATATGCGATTGACGATTGACGACTAATTAGCACATTAAAGAATTAGTCACATTAGCACATTTGTCTTTCTATTAACCACGAATCACTAACCATTAACCATTAATCCTTTACGCAGCGCACCGACAAGCCGTAGGAGCGGGTGTTGTTCATCCGGTAAACCTGCGCCGAACTGCTGTTCAAATTCCGGCACCAGGCGTCGCCTCGACGGCTCACCGACGAACTCCAATACGCCACCGCCAAGCCACGCGTAACAAACATCGACCCGTTACTGCGCCGGTAACCCGCCGGCAAGGCACAAAAACCATAGTCGTCCGTCCCGCGAGTGGCGTGATCCGACCACCGGCCGTCGCCGCGCTCGCCGCCAACATACGTGCCGGCCGACTTTAACTTCCGCCCGGCAGCTACGCCCCACCAACCAATGCCTTTCTGATTAACCGTAAAGGTCGTATCACCATCCACCGCATCCAACAACTGCGCCCATTCCCGGTCGGTGGGCACATGCCAGCCCGCAGGACAAATCCCACGGCCGCCACCTTTTATATCCACGCCGCCACGCGCATTGTTCCGGTCGGCGTTCGCCGTCGCACCGGGCGCGCCCGAAGTAAAATAGCTGTTCGACACCCACGACTCATCCCATGCCGTAGCGCTCCTTTCTTCATCCGCATACTGCCCATCCACCATCATCGCCGTCTCCCAGGTGTATAACGCCCCATACGTGTTACAGGCCGTCCGGTCTTTACCGCCGCCCACGTACACTAACGGACACCAGTAGGAGCCAATCGCCGGGGCGCCGTTCACGGTCGAAGTGAATTGCTTGCCGTTGGCCTCATACGAATAGGGATTAAACACCAACCCTTTGGTGTAATTCAGGCTTTGTGCAAACCATGTCCGGCCGTCGGGCATCACCACCGTCTTATACGTCTTGCTGTCGCGCGGGTCGGTGAAGGTGGCTGTGGCAGCTGAAACTGTCGGCGTACCGGCTGTCGCAATGCCGGCACGCACTTCCACAGTTTGTGCAAAGGACGCGGCGCCAAAACCGCTCAGGACAACAAACAAAATCCCTTTACATTTCCACATAATTAGTTAAGAGTTAAGAACTAA
>JAIRMK010000152.1 GCA_031258755.1 Prevotellaceae bacterium | reverse complement strand
AATTTAAGTTTTTGCTGATTAAAGAATTTAAGCGTTTAAAGAGTGATGAAAGCCGGAGGCTGTCCCTCGAATGGAATTTGCAGCGCACACTCTCGAAAATCAACTATCGCATCCATACCTACGCCATTAAGGAACATATTATTCCGAATATCGTTACCAAAGAACAAATCGCTTACACGTATGCCGAAGAAGCCGACTTGCTGAATGTCGCCCTGTTTGGAATGACCGCAAGGCAATGGCGCGACCAAAATCCCGACAGCAAAGGTAATATGCGCGATTTCGCCACATTGGAACAGTTAGTTGTGCTCTCAAACATGGAAAGCATCAATGCTTTATTAATTCGACAGGAACTTCCGCAAAGCCGGCGTCTGATAGAATTAAACAAGGTAGCTATTACGCAAATGCGCTCGCTGGCGGGAAGCAAAGATTTGAAACAGTTGGAATAATTTTACTGCCTTTGCACGTAAATAAATACGTAAGGAAATGATGAGTAAATACGAGAAACGGTGGAAATATCTCCAAAATAGCGGGGATGTAACCTTAAAACTTTCTTTTGAAGAAATTAACGTTATTAAAAGCATATTACATTCAATAAGATTGATAAACAAAATAAATGGGGTACGCCCCAACTTCGCCTAACAGGACTGTTTACGCTTCGCCGCTTGCCTGCCTGTCCCGCACCTTAGGGACGATACGGACAGCCTGTCCCCTCTCCTACTTCAACGTCCACCGAACCGACTGTCTAAAAAATAAGATAATAGCACAATAATATACTGCCACATTTTTTAGTATAAACAGGTATATAGTTACCAAATCGTTACTGCAAAACGGTGATGTAACCCATATATTGGCGTTGTTCGCCATCCTGCATGACGTTTACCTTGTAAAAATAAGTGCCGGGAGGAACTTGCGAGGAACTTGAAGCGCCGAGCCATCCCTTGCCTTTGTGGATCAAAACGCCTTGCCGGTTATAAATTTCGAGCTCGAAATCAGGAAGGAAATGTGAATTTTCGCTGCCGTCCCGTATCATGGCATTGGGTGCATAAAAAATCGGCGACAGCAAAAACTCTTGAGAAACTGCACAGCCGTAGCTGTCTTCCAAAAACAGGGTGAAGCGATGTGAATTAAAGTTGTAGCCGGTGACCATGGGTGTGCCGCGCAATATGCCGTCGGGCGTAATCGTCATGCCTTCAGGCAAAGAACCCAGCCATCGTAAGTATACAGGATGTTCGGCATTTTCAAAAGACAATTCCTGTTCGTAATATTTTTTGTATTTGTATGGCGGGAGCGGATTGGGCACAGTAAATCGGATAGGCGTAAAAATATCAACTGTCATTTCGTCAGATGCGTTTCCACATTCGTTGCCTGCGGTTACCGTGTATGTTTTTGGCCCGGTGACTTTCACGGTGAGCGGGCCGTCCCAGTTGAGGGTTCCGATGTGTCGTTGCGTGCCCAGCGTAACTTCCCGGTCATAACAAACTATCGTGTCATTGTTGGCTACTACCTGCGGCAATGGCACTACGGTGATGGTAACGGTTTGTGTGGCGGTACCGCAAAGGTTGGTCGCATATACAGTATAAGTGTCCGATGCTACGGCAGTAAATGTAGTGCTGGACACGTTCCAATGTATATCGCCTATGGCGCTTTTCACGTCCAGTATAACTTCACTGTTTTCACAAGTCCGTAGCGGATCCATCGGCACTACGGCGGGCGGCGGCACATACGTAACCATTGTCGAATCGCTGAAATGCCCACACTCATTCGTAGCGGTAGCTATTATATATTGCGTATGATCAATGATTACCGGGAAAGTGGTATTCCAGGTAACCGTGCCGACTACATTTTCGAGCGCCCCCGCCCACAATGAGGCGCCTGCACAGACCATTGTGTCCGGCAAATTATTTGTTACAGATGGCAAGGGTTTTTCGGAAATTGTGATTTGCGTTGTATCTTTACAAGCGTTGTGGTCAGTTCCTATTACGGTATAAGTGTTAACGGCATTTACAGTGATGCTTGCCGATGCGGCGCCGGTGTCCCAAAGGTAATCCATGGCGCCGGAAGCTGTTAATTCCGTGTAGCTGTTTGTGCAGAAATACGGAGTTCCGGAGATGGCCACATCGGGCAGGCCGTTTACGGTATATACCCAGGTGGATGCTTGGCCCTCGCAGTGGGTGATATTGTTTTTCTGGGAGATATAATAGGTGGTTGCTCCTACTGTTGACGTTTGTAAAGCGGGGGCGCTAATCTCGACGCTATCTTCATCGTACCAAATCAAATGGCGTCCGCTCGATGCTACCGGTAAAGACGGGATCTCATCGTCTTTGCAGATGGAGGTGTTGGAGATGGCCGGCGCCTCTGGCAATTCATGTACTGTTACTTCAAATAAGTTACTCGGATTAACAGCAAAACACCTGTGGGCACTTGCTACTCTGGCATAGTAGGTGCCTGATTCCGTAACGGTGAATGTCGTGCCTGAGACATTATCTATTCTTTGGTTATTTTTGTACCATTCAAAAATCTCGGCGCCGGCTGACTGTACGGTTAGTGTATCCTGTTCGCCTTTGCAGAAACTTGCGCTGCTTTGCGAGTGGGGCGTGCTTATTACCGGGTCGGCTGGTGGATATTCTACAATGATGGTTACTTTCTTGCGCGGGCTCTCGCTACACTCTTTCAGGTAGCTGACGTAATATGTGTAGGTGGCGGGATGGTCGGTGGTGAAAACCGGCGCTATCGGGGAACCTGTTTCGTGCTCGAAATCGTTGGTGGCGTACCACAACAAGTCGTTGCCATCGAAGACCGACAGCGCTTGTGGCGGCTCATCCACGCAATACGACGTGTCGCGTACCATGTCCGGTTCCTGGAGGTGATTAAACCGTGCGCCTACTAAATAACCGTAAGAATCGGCATTACCGGCGCCGTAAGCATACGCGGTGAATCCCGTTTCATTTTTTAATGAATAGGCGGCCTCTTTTATGGGAACTCTTGCATAGGAATAATCTTGGTCGGGAATTTCTGTGAAAGACACCTGCTCTTCGATTTCCGTTTGTTCATTCACAAGATGCGTGAGGCGTTGGCTTTGTTTCTTGACCGTGATATTGACGTAGTGAGCGGAAATATTGCTGGAGGGTAGCGGGCTAAACGTAAGCTCTCTTGTCATGTTTTGCACCGGGTTCAGGATGATCATAAAGGGGTCGCCTATCAGTTGCCCCGTGCAATCCATTGATTTGGCAAACAGCGCCACCGATACCGGCTGGTCTGCATCAATGAAAGCAACCTGGTCTTGACGGATAGAAAAATCTCTATATTCGCCTTTGTTCATTGGGGGTTGAGCCACGCCATTAATAGACATTTGCGTGCCGTTGCGGATAGCCAACACCCGATACAGGTCTTGCGACAGATGAGTGGGAACCACTAAATATTGGGTTCCCCACAAGCGTATCGGGAGCAGTTGTTCATACAAATGGTCGCGGTTATTGTTGCCATTGCAGCCCACGTGCGCGCGTTTGTGGCCGGCAAACACGGCAATCAACTTGTTTGATTTGATGTAGGATCCGGTAATACTGACATAATTTGACTCATCATCCGTAC
>JAIRMK010000147.1 GCA_031258755.1 Prevotellaceae bacterium | reverse complement strand
AATGCTTTATTGCGATCGATCAACTACGACCTTGCCTATTACAAGAATGAAACAGCCGAGTTGCCGCTTCACGACGTCCCGTCGCAATTATTCAAACCCGAATTTATATCCGGTATATTAGAAGAAACGGATACGGAGTTTATTCGTATTTCACAGCAAAATTCCCTCGTTGATTTTACGCCGAAGGATAGTGTAATTTTTGTCTATGGCGACGCCGACCAATGGGTTTATCCGGTCAATTCGGAAAATGCATATAATGCAATGCTCGCAAAGCAGTGCCCGGTTAAAACTTACGTACAGCCCAGTGGTGACCATGACACGACGCTCCCTTTATATGTGGAGGTGTTGTTGACGCGGCTACAGGCACTTGTGCATTGATATGCCCAAAAAATCATGTAAATTTGTCAAAAAATAGGCGGTGAGAGTAATTGCAAAAAAAATATTACGCGAATTTTGGATATTACATGTTGATTGTGAACAAGCATTAAAATCGTGGTATCAGGAAGCAAATAAAGCGGCATGGAAAAATCCAAATGAAATTTAAAAATTATGGAAATAAAACCGATTAATACAAAAAAAGATTATGAACAGGCACTGGCGCGGCTTGAAGTGATTTTTGACGCAAAAAAAGGTTCTGCAGAAGGCGATGAACTCGAAGTATTAAGTATTTTGGTTGACAACTATGAACAACAACATTTCCCTGTCGCATTTCCCGACCCGATAGAAGCGATAAAATTTCGTATGGAACAGTTGGGATATAACCAAAATGATTTGGCTAATATTGCCGGATTAAAAAGCCACGCAGGTGAAATTTTAAATAGAAAAAGAAAACTTTCCATCGGCGTTATCAGGCAGTTACACAAAAATTTGAATATTTCTGCCGATGTGCTTATGCAAGTTTATTAAAATTTCTCTTGTCGGCTTTATGGGAAGCGGCAAATCGACGGTCGGGAAAGCGCTGGCGCACGTCCTGCAACGCCCGCTATTCGATACGGACAGCCTCATCGAAACACGCAAGGGGAAAAGTGTGGCGGAAATCTTTACTGCCGAAGGCGAAGAAAAATTCCGCGAATACGAATGGCAACTGCTGTTGGAATTGGTAAACACTCCGCAACCGGCGGTTATTGTTTGCGGCGGCGGTACGCCTTGCTTTGCCGGCGTCATGGATGTGTTGAATACACACACCGCCACTTTTTACTTGCACACGCCGGTCGATATTTTATATGCGCGGTTGAAAAACGAAGCGGCGCATCGCCCCTTACTGCAAGGGAAAAACGATTTGCGACAATTCATTGAGGAACTCCTGGCGCACCGCGAGCCATTTTACCAAAAAGCAACATATACCATACACACTGCCGGAAAAACGGTGGAGGAAATAGCGGAGGAAGTCGCCGCAACGAGTGTTTAATCTTTACACAATCACTTCTCGTGGCTTGATGTCTTTAATGCGCAGTTGGATATTGGCGATGCCGCGATAGTAATTCTCGGAAACCGAATAACAAACATCCGCCGGGTTGCCGCCCTGCATGTGGCTAAAATGTTCTGCCTGGTTGAACGCAATGGCCGAGATAGGGCGGTAAGGTTCATCTTCCTGTATTAATTCCAGTTTTACGTGGCCGCCGTCGCTGCCCACCAACCGGCCATTGCCATTGTCATACACATTCTCGGTCATGAACACCGGCGACATGTTGCCGGGACCAAGCGGTTGGAACTGCTTTAATATGCGGAAAAATTTCGGTGTAATTTGTTTAAAGTCGAGAAACGTGTCAATATCTATTTGCGGGATCAATATTTCGTCCGAAATATGTTCCACCACATACGCTTCGAACCGGTTAGAGAACAACTCGAAATTTTCATCTCGCAGGGTGAGTCCTGCGGCATACATGTGTCCGCCGAATGTTTCAAGCAGGCCGGAACACGATTCAATGGCCTCATACAAATCAAATCCCGGTATGCTTCGTGCAGAGCCGGTGATGAAACCATTTGATTGGGTAAGCACAATAGACGGACGAAAATACGTTTCAACCAAGCGTGAAGCCACAATGCCTACCACGCCTTTGTGCCAGTTCGGATTGTAAAGCACAATTGATTTTTTCGCTTTCAGCATATCGTCGCTTGCCACCATCGACAATGCCTCTTGCGTGATTTCACGATCAACATTCTTGCGTTCGTTGTTATGCGTGTTGATGGTGATGCCTATCTTGGTGGCCGTTTCTTCGTTTTCCGCAATAAGCAAATTTACCGCCGACTTCCCTGATTCCATGCGCCCGGCAGCGTTAATGCGCGGCGCTATTTTAAACACAATATCATCAATGGCGATGTGGTGATTTTCCAATCCCGACAACCTGATAATGGATTGCAATCCGCGGCGCGGCGCCTTATTCAGCTGTTCGAGACCATAATGCGCCAGGACGCGGTTCTCACCGGTGATGGACACCAAATCAGCCGCAATACTCACGACTACCAAATCGAGGAAAGGGTACAAGTCTTCAAGCGGGAGGCCATGTTTCAGGCAATACCCCTGCATTAATTTAAAGCCTACGCCGCATCCCGAAAGGTCGTCAAACGGATAATAGCAATCCGCGCGTTTGGGATCAAGTACGGCCACCGCTTTAGGCAGCGCTTCACCGGGCAAATGGTGATCGCAAATAATAAAGTCAATACTCCGGTCGTTTGCGTAGTCGATTTTTTCATTGGCTTTGATGCCGCAATCCAGCGCAATGACTAACGAAATACCGTGTTGTTTGGCATAATCGATGCCTGCGTACGATACACCGTATCCCTCATTATACCGGTCGGGAATATAATACGACACATGTGGGCTGAGTTTTTTTAGAAAACTGTAAACCAATGCTACGGCGGTGGTGCCGTCCACGTCATAGTCGCCGTAAATCATGATTTTCTCCTGCCGGTCGACAGCTCGCTGGATGCGGTCGAGCGCCTTGTCCATGTCGGTCATCAGAAAAGGGTCGTGTAAATTTTCCAGCACCGGCCGGAAAAATCTTTTTGCCTCGTCAAATGAGCGCACGTTTCTTTGCACCAGTAAGTTGGCCAGCGTTTGATCGACACCGAGCTCTACCGCTAAATGACGGGCGGTGATGGGGTCGCCTTGTTCTTTTATGATCCACTTTTTTTCCAAGGAAGAAGTATAATTTACAAAGTTAATAATTTTTTCGATAAAATCTTTCATAAATTTATATATCTTTGCACTTTATTAATAATTTCTAATGAAAATTAGCGGATTTACTTTTGTGCGTAATGCAGTGAAATTTGATTACCCGGTGGTAGCGGCCATAACGTCTATATTACCGTTGTGTGACGAAGTGGTGGTATGTGTGGGAAAATCGGAAGATGATACGCTGGCCTTGATTGAAAGTATTCCATCCGGCAAAATCAAGATTGTTCATTCGGTGTGGGACGACAGCTTGCGTAAAAACGGCAAGGTGCTTGCGGTGGAAACCGATAAAGCGTTTGATGCGGTGGCCGCTGATGCGGATTGGGCTTTTTACATTCAGGGCGATGAGGTGGTGCATGAAAAATATTTGCCTGTAATTAAACAGGCGATGGAGCAGTACAAGAACGACCACAGGGTAGAAGGCTTGTTGTTTAAGTATGTTCATTTTTATGGCTCGTATGATTATGTGGGCGATTCGCGTATGTGGTACCGCCATGAAATAAGGGTCGTTCGTAATGATAAAGCTATTCGTTCTTACCGTGACGCGCAAGGCTTCCGGAAGAATGGAAAGAAAATGCACGTAAAAGAAATCGATGCAGTCATTCATCACTATGGATGGGTGCGTAATCCCTATTACATGCGTGCCAAACAAAGTAATTTTGAGCGTTTATACCATGAAAAAATTACGGTATCGGCAGATGAGTTATATGATTATTCTAACGTGACGTCTTTAAAATTATTTGCCGGCACACATCCGCAGGTGATGCAGGAACGTATTAATCAGCAGGACTGGGATTTTACATTTAACACTAAAAAAAAGAATTTTTCGTTAAAAGACAAGTTGTTGTATTTCATAGAAGAGAAAACAGGTAAACGATTGTTTGAATATAAGAATTATATTATTATTTAACGCACATGGAACAGAAAGGATTAAGTGAACAGGAAGCCATTCGGCGCGAATCGTTGAAAAATATTGAAGCATTAGGCCTGTCAGCCTATCCCGCTGAAGCGTTTGAGGTGAATGTTACGACCGCTCGACTGCGCAGGGAATATGATGCGGAAAAAGGAAATTTCTCAGACGTGCGTATTGCAGGACGTATCATGACGCGCCGCATCATGGGCGCAGCCGCATTCTTTGAGTTGCAGGATGAATACGGGCGTATACAGGTGTATGTGAAACGTGATGAAATTTGTCCGGGTGACGATAAAACACTTTACAATACGGTATTCAAAAAGTTACTTGACATCGGAGACATTGTAGGCATTGGCGGATATGCGTTTGTGACCCAAACCGGCGAACTTTCCATTCATGCCAAAGCATTGAAACTATTGAGTAAGTCGCTTCGTGTGCTGCCTGTTGTAAAAGAAAAAGAAGGCGAAGTATTTGATGCGTTCAGCGACTCCGAACAACGTTACCGCATGCGCTACGTGGATTTGATTGTGAACCCGCAGGTGAGGGAAGTGTTTGTTAAACGCACGAAACTGATTAACGCCATGCGCGAATTTTTTAATGCGCGGGGTTATCTGGAAGTTGATACGCCCGTGCTGCAAGCCATACCGGGCGGGGCTACGGCGCGTCCCTTCATTACGCACCATAATGCACTTGATATTCCGTTGTATTTGCGTATTGCCAATGAACTGTATCTGAAACGCCTTATTGTAGGCGGTTTTACAGGGGTATATGAATTTTCGCGCAACTTCCGCAACGAAGGCATGGACCGTACGCACAATCCTGAATTTACCTGCATGGAAATTTATGTGGCCTATAAGGATTACCTGTGGATGATGGATTTTACGGAAGATCTGCTCGAACACATTGCCGTGGCGGTGAATGGAACAAGCAAAGTAAAGATAGGCGATCATGACATTGAATTTAAGAAGCCCTATCGTCGCTTGCCGATGCTCGATGCGATTAAGGAGTACGCCGGCGTCGACATTTCGAATAAGAATGAGGAGGAGCTACGAACAATATGCAAGCAACTGCATATTGAGGTGGAGCCTTCAATGGGAAAAGGCAAATTGATTGATGCTATTTTCGGTTCAACATGTGAACATCACCTCATACAACCTGCGTTCATTACTGATTACCCGATTGAATTGTCGCCGTTGACCAAGCGTCACCGCAACAATCCGGATTTGACCGAGCGCTTTGAACTATTTGTGAACGGGAAGGAAATATGCAATGCCTATTCGGAGCTTAACGACCCTGTTGACCAGTTGGAGCGCTTTAAGGAACAGGCGAAACTGAAGGAACGCGGCGATGATGAGGCCATGTTTATCGACATGGATTTTGTGCGTGCGCTGGAATACGGCATGCCGCCCACTTCCGGCATGGGTGTAGGCATTGACCGCTTGGTGATGATGATGACCGGCGCGCAATCCATACAGGATGTGTTGCTGTTTCCGCAGATGCGGCCGGAAAAACAATATGTCATCAATGAATAGAGAGATACAACAAAAATCCGAACGGTCCAAAAGTGCGGTTATAATAGAATTGGGCGGTTCTCATGCAGAGTGTATCCATGCGCAGATTCATTATCTGACTATAGCTGGATATCAAGTACACCTTATTTGTGACGAGGTGGTGTGGTCTCAAATAGAAGAAAAACAGCGGCTTGCAGGAGTTCAGATACATCAATCACGACGAAATATATTACAGCGCATCCTTACTGCTGTTAAAATTCATCGTTATCTCCGTAAATATGAAATTTGCGTAATGGTTGTCAATACGATTGAAGTGAGCGCTATCAATGATATGTGTTGCCTCCCTTTGCCGCGCAAACTTAAATGCGTGGGCTTGTTGCACAATGCTCGTAAGTTGTTAACAGGTCGTAGCCTGCGCTTCATTGTAGGGAAGAAAGTGAAGAAGTTTTTTGTATTGGGTGAATATATCCGAAAAAACTTTCAACCACAAACAAAGTATAACTTAGCTGTCTTCTATCCTATTTATTTTCCCACATTCGCACCTGTACCAGTCAGGAAATCTACGTGTGAAATATGGATAACCATTCCCGGTGTCGTAGATCCATCGCGAAGAGATTATACAAGCTTGTTGCAAGGGATAAAAGAGAAAGGATTATGCCCTACAATTAAAATTATTTTTTTGGGGAAATGGGATACCAATAAGAATCCTGATATAGCACGATTGTTAGAAGAAGCTGGTGTGTGGAAGAACCAAATTGTTGTATTTAAAGAATTTGTAAACAATCCTGTTTTTCACAGCTATGTCTATCAAAGTGACTTAATTGTGCCGCTCTTGCATCCTTTTGCGGACAATCCGTTGAGCATATTCTACGGAGATCATCGAATTTCCGGTTCATTCAACTTGTCGTTTGCCTATAAAATTCCTATGCTAATAGAACAAAGCATGATGCAGTATGATGATTTCAGAGATTGCTCGTTTTTTTACAAAGCAGAAGATTTGGTAGATGTCATTAACTCTTTTGTCCACAGGAAGCAGGAATTACAAAGAATTCGGGACGCTATGCGGCACAATGAGCGATGGAACGAAGAAAATATACTGCGCCAATACCTTCGCTTTATAGAGCTTTAGGCCTCGACATGTCGCCATTTCTCTCGCTGGAAAAAACTGAAATAGATAAAAAAGAGCAGTTGCGCCGTCTTCGGATTGCCAAGATACCTGTCATCTATCAGCGCCACAAAAAATAAAACTATTATTCCGATTAATGTGATGGAAACTTGCCGGTAGCGAATCATTGCATATATGGGGTAGAGCAACGCCACAGGTAAAAATAGTAAACCTATCACACCGAAGTGATGAAAATAGGTGAGGTATTGACTATGATAGATGTAGCCGTTATCAATGTAATGCTGATATCCGGCGTCCGAAAGATATATCCACAATTTATCGGTAGCATAAATAGGCCCATCGCCAAACAACCAAAACTCATTTGCGTGACCGAGTAGGGTTTTCCAGATAGTTAACCGTATAGAAACGGATCCGCTGTCGTGTCCCGTCGTAAAAAATAGATTAAATTCACTAGCCATCTCCGCGAAGCGTACTTTTATATGCTGAGGGAGTAGGAGAGTCAGGAGGCTGCATAATGCAATAAAAACGAAAATCCATCCTATCTTCTTTTTCCATGGGATAGTGCGCAAAGCATAAAACAATAGTAATACAATGGATAGTGCAAAGCCAATAATTGTGCCGCGATTAATAGTAAAGCACAAAAAACATGTGTTAAGCACTATTAAAACAATTATGCCTACTTTACGCCATCCCCGGAATTTGTGTGCAAACGGGATAGCGACCCAAGCACCTAATGCGGGAAAAAAGGAGTAATTTTTCAAAAAGACGTCTACCCATCCTATTTGACTATCGCAACCTGTAAAACGACATTGTAATACATTTTCAATATAAACTATGGGCGATTGAAACAATTGGACGACACCGAAGTGAGCATACAGCATGAAAAGGCCGCCTAAAACGGTGCAAGTACTAAACAGAAGCATTGTCTGCTCAAATGTTTTCTGAGTTATGTACAACCCTGCCAGAATGCAAAAAACAGGTAATAGTAAATAGTTAAACAGTATCTCTTCTACATTTGAATACCTTGGTGTAAGATGATACGGATTGGGTAGGAAATGCCATATAATAATGAGCAAAGAACAGTAGATGACAAACAGAGATAGTATTGTTAAATATACTTTTTCGTGAGTATGCGTTTGTATCCATGCTTTAATTTCGGGAATGTATGAAAAGCCAAAGACAGCCAAGAGTAGGGTGTATAGTATTTTCCCGATATTAGGAACTATGGGTTCTATTAATCCCGCTATGACTATAAACAACAATAATAGCCATCCGCTTTTTTCTTTCCATTGATTTTTCATGGGTTTAAGGGTGAATGTCAAGCAATCGCTCGAATAATTGAATATATTGCTGTGTGTGTTTTCCCCATGAAAATTGTTCGGAGTAGCGCTTCAACTCTTCCGCTCGTTCGGGATGCCGGTGATAGTCCGTCAAACCGTCTTCAATGCTTTGACGCATGGCTGTTGGCTCAAAAGAGGAAAAATAATAAGCATATTCTTTCCCAAATTCAGGAATACAAGATTGCCGGGCAGCAATTACCGGTTTACCGAAACGCATCGCCTCTATGATGGGTAAGCCCATTCCTTCATTGGTTGAAGGGAACAACAAGGCATCACAATGAGCATACAGCCATATTTTGTCGGCTTCGCTAATAGTGCCGGGAGTAATGACTCTGTTTTGCAGGCCTTTTTTGCGAATCATCTCCAATATGGTTTTCCCATAAGCGGTATTATGTGCACCGGCAATGATTAGCTGTTTCTCGGGATATTCGTTCATCAAACGAACGAGCGATTGATAATTTTTATTGGGTTTAAAAAAACCTATAGCCAATAAAAAACGGTTTGTGTTAATAAATGTAGGAGGTTCTTCTTTTACTTCCGTAGCGAGGTTGACGCCATTATAAATAACTTCGATTGGCGATTTTGTTGATAAATTGGTTTCAATATCTTGTTTTGTGTAATTAGATATGGCAATGGTTTGCGCGGCTCTTTGCAGGAAAAAGTTCAGTTTATTTTTCCTGCGACGAATTTTCATTTGCGTTTTTTCCCATATAAAATTTAAGTCATGTATGGTAAACACCAATGGTATACACTTGTCTGGGTAATAATGAATATCCTGATGAATGGCATGCCATAAGTCGAAAGATTTGGATAACCGCTGAGGAAAGAGCAAGTGTTTTATTGGCGAGGGCACAATGTAGTTTACGTGATCGCCGAAATATCCGGCGAAGTTACGTGGCACTAAAAAAGTGAATTGAAAATGCGGATGACGTATCTTGGATAATTCAGCGCCATAGGCTAAACATACTTGCCCTAATCCTGTATTGATATGTTTCAGACGAAGCAAATCAACAAGTATGTGCTTCTTTGCCGCCATAAACTATTTATTCATCGACGCCAGGAACTCTTCATTATTTTGGGTGTGTTGCATCCTGTCGCGCAGAAATTCCATGGCCTCTACGGCATTCATGTCGGTGAGGTAATTGCGCAGGATCCATATTTTACTAAGCTTGTTTTTATCTAACAATAAATCTTCACGGCGGGTACTGCTCAACGTAACATCTACGGCGGGGAATATCCGTTTGTTCGATAATTTACGGTCGAGTTGCAGTTCCATGTTACCTGTACCTTTAAATTCCTCAAAAATCACTTCGTCCATCTTCGAACCGGTTTCGGTGAGGGCGGTGGAGAGGATAGTGAGCGACCCTCCGTTTTCAATGTTACGCGCTGCGCCGAAGAAACGTTTGGGCTTGTGCAAGGCGTTGGCGTCCACGCCGCCGCTCAACACCTTTCCCGATGCCGGCTGCACCGTATTGAATGCGCGAGCCAACCGTGTAATGGAATCTAATAAAATGACCACATCATGGCCGCATTCCACAAGACGTTTGGCTTTTTCAAGTACAATGTTGGCTACTTTCACATGACGGTCGGCCGGCTCGTCAAACGTCGAAGCAATCACCTCGGCGCGCACGCTGCGCGCCATGTCGGTCACTTCTTCGGGGCGTTCGTCGATAAGCAGTACAATCATATATACTTCGGGATGATTATCGGCAATTGCGTTTGCAATTTCTTTTAACAGCACCGTTTTACCGGTTTTAGGTTGCGCCACAATCAACCCCCGCTGCCCTTTACCGATGGGCGCAAACATGTCCACCACGCGGGTCGATAAACTGTTGTGCCCTTTGCCCGTGATATTGAATTTTTCATCGGGAAATAACGGCGTGAGGAAATCGAACGGCACACGGTCGCGGATATACTCCGGACTGCGTCCGTTAATGTGCTTTACACGTACCAGCGGCACATATTTTTCCCCTTCTTTCGGCGGACGGATGTCGCC
>JAIRMK010000200.1 GCA_031258755.1 Prevotellaceae bacterium | reverse complement strand
CCTTTGCGTTCAGATTTTTGCCAATATCTTTTGCTTCCACATAACCGACCGGAATCTTGCCTTTCAAAAGTGTGAGGTCGGGCGCACCGCAAGCGATGTGTCGCGCCTCGTTCACAACCGTGAAACCGGTCATGTTTTTGAGCAACATTTCCAACGCCCCGCGAAACGAATGTTCGGTGGTGGTGCCTTGCGCATAAAGGGCGGAGAGGGAGTTGAGGTAGGTGGAGATGAACTCTTGCATAATGACTTGGTTTATGTTTTTATTTTGAAGCAAGGTCATAATTATTTATTTAAGTTATCGCATTTGCAGGGTTTGCTATTTGATATATTTCTGCAACAAGAGCATTTTTATCAAAATGTCCATCATTAAAATTCTTGTTATTATTGCCAAATAAGCACTTTATACAATTATCTCCATAATTTTTACATTCATCATCAGATAATTTACAAAATGAAGGTTTAATATTAGCGTCTTTTAAGAAATATGGCAACTCTATAAAATGATTACACAACCATTGACCCATATTTCCTTTATCCAATTTATTTAACATTTCCTGTTCGCTACCAATGCCTATCTCACTTTGGTCCATGGTTTTTGTCCCATCTTTAAGTTCTTGAATGTATATCATTCCTATCTTGTTGTTTCCGTGCAAATTGGTTATCTTATCCCATTGCTCTTTTTCATCTTCTCCTGCCACTACGATTGTTTTTGTGTATTTCTTTGTTATCGTAACTACCAAAGTCCAATTTAACAATGGCTGAAGATTACTTAATACTTTTCGTTTTTTTAATTCATTACGCTTCGTTTTATTGTAGTTTTTAGTAATATATTCCCAATAATTAAACCATTCAATACTTTCACTAACACTGTGAAATGTGTTAAGTAATTCTAAACTATCTACATTCTGAAGTAACGAATTATCGTTTTGAGCAGCATCTCGTTTAAAATATTTACTTAAAAATGTAACGGTATTATCTTCAATATTAATATCATTTCTTTCAAGAAGTGATACTATTGATTTTTTAAACTCACTCGTATCTTTGACCGTTGCCGAATGTTTCCCACAATCACCAATAATAGTATGAAGTTTCCATCCTGCCGCAACAAGAAGTTTGATAAGTTGGATTTGAGCAGTATGAATATATGAAACACAAGGCTGTAATGTTATTGGCCAAATTACATAACCATTACTTGTAGCTAAATCATTTGGCAATTCATTACTTTTAAAACCTCTATCTGTAAAATACTTGTTGAGTTTTTTGAAATCGGCTGCTTTTACAACAACATCATTTATCCCCTTTTTTTTTTCAACCTGAGAAGATTCTTTTCTTTCGCCAATTAATGTTTCAGCATACTTTTCTTTCAATCCCTCTCTTTTTTCGTAATTATCAACAGATTCTATTACTTCAACAGTTTGACCGTGTTGCAAATCTTTTTTAGCAATCCCCTCTGTCATAACAGCAGGAGATTGTTTTTTCTCATTTGAAAATGAGCCAATACCAGCCTTACCATCTTTAACATCAACAGTCAACCCTGATAAATTTGTTGATTTTTCAGTTGTAGTGTTAACCCTTTTAATTTTTGCCTTTCTGCTGAAAAGATTTTTTATCCAATTCCACATATTGTTATAATTTTATTTGCCCTAAATATCGTTCATAATGCCCAATCAAATCAACTTTGTTTTTATCAAAAATTGATTTGTCAGAAATTTCTATTTTCTCGTTTTTAACTCTACTTTCCGTTACAAATTTCCCTGATGGCAACACAAGAACTACTGAATTCTTATGATTTTCGCTGGAATGTACAATCTGTAATGAAAAGTTGGATTTTGAAATATATTTGTTGTTGAGAATTTTGATTTCCTTTTGTATTTCTTGTTGTGCATCATCTATATTTTTTGCTTTACCAAAAATCATTAATTTCTTGAATTTTTCTTGTTTGTTTTCATCATTAGGTTTTATTACCGAAAATAAACGCCATCCATTTACGCCCAATGAGGGTAATTTATCATACAAATCATACAAACTATTTTTATTCACAGAGGAAACAACAGTATGAATTAAAACGGGTATTTTCATATCTCTGTATTTTGTAATGTTTGTGATAATTGTATTAAGCACATCTGCATTTGACTTATTGTTCTTTAAAGGACGGATTTTACTGTTCAACTCATTATGCAACGAATCTAATGAAATACGAATAACCGCATTATGTTTTTGAAATAATTTTGCCAAATCGTGATCATAATGATAGCCATTTGTGTCAATCATTATTCCGACTTTATTTCCTAACACATTCAATCCGTCAATGATTTTTTGCTTTTCTCTTAATGGCTCACCACCTGAAAAAACAACTGCTAATGGGTTTGTGTCCAATATTTTTTGTGCGATTTTTGTTGGATCAGCCAATTCGGTAGGTTTATCAATTACATCTCCAGCATAACAATAATTACAATTAAAACAGCAATTATTTGAAATTAACCAATTTATCACAATAGGGCTATTCGGGAAAACATTTTCATTTATGTACGAAAAAGCGTTCTTTTCTGGCAACCAATGAGATTTTATTTCAAAGTTTTTTTCAAAATTGATTCCTATAGTCAAATGTTTAATAATATCATTAGGCAAGTTATATTTCTTTTCATTGCAGTAATTTAAAGCGTCATTTACATATTCTTTTGATATGGCAAAAAACAGTCCGGAATAAGGGGAAAAGACGACTGCCCCAAATTCTTTATCAGTCTTGACAAATATACCTTTTTTGGTTTTTATTACTGTTTCCATACTTTTAAAATATGTCTTGTATGTTTAGAGTTCATTCTCGTTGCCGACCGACCGATATTTCCATAGTGGCTGATTTGAGAAGTGTCCAAATCTTTGGATTCATATCCCATACTATTGAAAATATCGCAAATGGAAGCACCAACGGGCACTATAATATCTCGAGTTATATTATCATTTACTACTATATATCCAATGGAATTATTCGTAAGCATCGAATCTAATTTGCGATATGCTTCTTGAATATTGTAAAAATATTGAGCAAAATATGGGTGATAATATGTTTTTATATCACTGCACGATTTTTTATTTTTTACTTTCAGTTTTTCTGCTTTAGCTAATAATTCCGTCAGAAACAGATTGGCTTTTTCTGATTGTATCGTGCCAAATGTTTTTCCGCTCACATTATTTGAGCCAATCATCATTTCAAAATTAGTATTATTATTCAAAATGATATTATCAAGTACATAATTTTCTATTTTGAATAATTTCGAATAATCTCTATAATTAGGATACGGTGGCGAGGTTACAAAAGTTCTATATTTTTCAGACAACTTTACTTGAAAAATATCCGCAAGTATATTCTTATGTTCTTGTTGTTTATATGAAATATAATCCTTTGAAAGGCGATTACTTAGAAATTCCAAATATGAATGAAAATCTTGTTCCCAGCCTAAATAACTGCAAAGTCCGCCTTGTTTGAAATGGGTAATGTTAGTTGGGCTTTTGACATAATTTGCAAATCTTGAAACAAATGGTAATAACAGTGAGATAGATAATATTTTGTTTTTATTCGAGATTTCATAAATTATTGAAAATAATAATTTTATGTGATTTATTGCAATATCAGAAAATAAATTATCAGTTAAAGAAAATGTCTCATTGATTTTTGGTAATTCTATCTTTTTATTCAGTAACTTCTTTATAATTTTAATTATAGACTGCGTATTTTGTGGGTTAATAAGAAGCTGCCAAAAATATGCTGGTGGATTAAGTTCTATATTTGTTGTTTTATATCCTTTTCCTCCCAAAAATACCATACCTCCACCATATCCGCTCATTGGGTCTAAAATAAATTCATCATACGATATGTATTTAGATAAATCAGAATATACAATATCCAATTCTATCTCTCTGAAAGAGGCAAATGCCCGACTGTTTTTAAGTAGCCCTCTATATATATGGCTTATATTCTGTAAATTGCCCATTTAACTCAAAATGATTTCTGCAAATTTACATGAAAATTTTTAATTTACACACAGACGGATAAAAATTAGGGAGGCAAATATTTATGAGCAACTTTGGAAAAAAGGAATCGCTGCCTTATTTTTGCCCTCACGTTTAATTTTGTGGGCCACGAACTCGTCAATTCAATTAATTGTTGATCAGGCACAAAGATACAACTTTTTCTCGTAAGTCCATGAGAAAACGGTATATAAATCGAAAAATATTCATCAATAAAAAAAGGCGGCAAACTTTCGATTTACCGCCTTCTTTATAATTCGCAACTGTAGTTACTTCACTTCCTCGAAGTCCACATCTTTCACTTCGTTGTCCTGACCGCCCTGCGCGCTGCCGTTGCCGGCGTTGGCATTGGCGTTCGCGGCGGCCTGCGCGAACGGGTCGGCTGCTCCGCCGAACGGATTGGCGGCGCCACCCTGCGCCTGCGTGGCATTGTAGATGTCCTGCGATGCCGCTTGCCAGGCGTCGTTGATTTCCTTCATGGCGGCGTCGATGGCGGCCACGTCCTGCGCCTTGTGGGCGTCTTTCAGCTTGGATAGCGCCGCTTCAATCGCCGTCCGCTTGTCGAGCGGAATCTTGTCGCCATACTCCTTCAGTTGCTTTTCCGTCTGGAAAGCCATGCTGTCGGCCGCGTTGATTTTGTCGATTTTTTCGCGTTCGCGCTTGTCGGCCTCCTCGTTGGCTTTGGCTTCGTCGCGCATGCGTTTGATTTCGCTGTCGGTGAGACCCGACGAGGCTTCGATGCGTATCTTCTGTTCTTTGCCCGTGCCTTTGTCTTTCGCCGACACGTTCAGGATGCCGTTGGCGTCGATGTCGAACGTGACTTCGATTTGTGGCACGCCGCGAGGTGCAGGCGGTATGCCGTCAAGGTGGAACCGCCCGATGGTCTTGTTGTCGCGTGCCATCGGCCGCTCGCCTTGCAGCACGTGGATTTCCACCGACGGCTGACTGTCGCTGGCCGTGCTGAACACCTCGCTCTTCTTCGTGGGAATAGTCGTGTTCGACTCGATGAGCTTCGTCATCACGCCGCCCATGGTTTCGATGCCCAGCGACAGCGGCGTTACGTCGAGCAGCAGCACGTCTTTCACGTCGCCGGCGAGCACGCCGCCCTGTATGGCCGCGCCTACCGCCACCACTTCATCCGGGTTTACACCCTTGCCCGGCGCTTTGCCGAATATCTTCTCCACCAGCGCTTGAATAGCCGGGATGCGCGTTGAGCCGCCCACGAGAATCACCTCGTCAATTTGCGACGCGGTAAGTTTAGCGTCGGCGAGCGCCTTGTTGCACGGTTCCACGCAGCGTTGAATCAAGCTGTCGCACAGTTGCTCGAATTTCGCGCGGGTCAGCGTTTTCACTAAGTGTTTCGGCACGCCGTCAACCGGCATGATGTAGGGCAGGTTGATTTCGGTGGACGTCTGGCTCGACAGTTCTATTTTCGCCTTCTCGGCCGCTTCCTTCAGGCGTTGCAGCGCCATAGGGTCTTTGCGGAGGTCGAGGCCGCTGTTCTCGCTCTTAAATTCGTCGGCCAGCCAGTCGATGAGCATGTGGTCGAAGTCGTCGCCGCCGAGGTGCGTGTCGCCGTTGGTCGATTTCACCTCAAACACGCCGTCGCCCAGTTCGAGGATAGAGATGTCGAACGTACCGCCGCCCAAGTCGAACACCGCCACCTTCGAGTCCTTATGCTGCTTGTCGAGGCCGTAGGCCAGCGCGGCCGCCGTAGGCTCGTTGATAATACGTTTCACGGTGAGTCCTGAAATTTCGCCGGCCTCCTTCGTGGCTTGCCGTTGCGAGTCGCTGAAGTACGCGGGCACCGTAATCACCGCTTCGGTGACCTCCTGACCCAGGAAATCCTCGGCCGTCTTCTTCATTTTCTGCAACACCATAGCCGATATTTCCTGCGGCGTATACAGTCGTCCGTCGATGTCCACGCGCGGGGTGTTATTGTCGCCGCGCACCACTTTATAAGGTA
The DNA here is from genome assembly GCA_031258755.1 of Prevotellaceae bacterium. Classification (GTDB taxonomy): domain Bacteria; phylum Bacteroidota; class Bacteroidia; order Bacteroidales; family UBA932; genus JAIRLC01. The sequence goes on along the minus strand of JAIRMK010000200.1, from coordinate 2,933 downwards.
TGCGCGTGGCCTCCTTTTCCGTCTTGTCGTACGTTTCGCCCATAAAGCGCTTGATAGAGAACACCGTCTTATGCGGGTTTGTGATAGCCTGACGCTTTGCGGGGTCGCCGATTTTGCGTTCGCCGTTATCGGCGAATGCCACTACCGAAGGCGTAGTACGTTTTCCTTCGCTATTGATAATCACAACCGGCTCATTCCCTTCCATCACGGCTACGCACGAGTTCGTTGTACCTAAGTCAATACCAATAATTTTTCCCATAATTTTATTCCTTTTTTACAGAACATTCTCACAAACCCTGTGCCAAAGCCAAAAATGTGACAAAATGGCACGTCGCTTACTTCCCAACTTTTTTATACCTTTGCGGTGTTTAAACTTTATTTTATGTCAGTAGAAGGAAAAAAGCGGGTGGTTACCACCCATTTGTTAGCCGAGATGAAGCAGCGCGGCGAGAAGATTGCGATGCTTACGGTGTATGACTACACGATGGCGTGCATCATGGACACGGCGGGCGTGGACATTATGCTGGTGGGCGACTCGGCCGCCAACGTGATGGCCGGCCACGAAACCACGCTCCCCATTACGCTCGACCAGATGATTTATCACGCGAAAAGTGTGGTGCGGGCGGTGAAAAACCCAATGGTGGTGGTCGACATGCCCTTCGGCACCTATCAGGGGAACTCGAAGGAGGCCGTACATTCGGCCATCCGCCTGATGAAGGAAAGCGAAGCCGACGCCGTGAAACTCGAAGGCGGCAAGGAGGTGATTGAGTCGGTGCAGCGCATACTGTCGGCCGGCATTCCGGTGATGGGGCACTTGGGTTTAACGCCGCAGTCGATTTTGAAATTCGGCACGTATTCTGTTCGCGCGAAAGATGAAATTGAAGCCACACGATTGATTGAAGACGCGCACTTGCTTGAAGAGGCGGGCTGTTTCGCCATTGTGCTCGAGAAAATTCCCGCACTGCTTGGCAAACGGGTGTCCGACGAGCTGAAAATCCCGATTATCGGCATCGGCGCCGGACGCTTCACCGACGGGCAAGTGCTGGTGACTCACGACATGCTGGGGCTGAACCGGGAGTTCTCGCCACGCTTCCTGCGACGCTACGCCAACCTCAGCGACGAGATGCAAAAGGCCTTCCGGCACTACGTGAAGGACGTGAAATCGGGCGACTTCCCAAACGAGAAAGAACAGTACTAATTATGAAGCCCCACCCCAACCCTCCCCCAAGGGGAGGGAGCAAGACTCCCCCTCCTTTGGAAGGGGCTGGGGGGAGGCCGTTAAGATGTATGATGTGGCGTTTGTTGCCCGGAGGGCAACACTGTGAATAACCCCGGGTCAGTGGCGCGTAGCGACACGCAACCCGGGGATGAGGGTAAGGCGCGCAGCGCCGCCACCCCGGGTGGGAAGGTGCGATGGGAAACCCGCGCGGGTTGCCGGCGAGATAAAAGGTGATGGCGGCCATCCGCGCGGAACGGAAACAATGAGTTAAAAGTTATGAATTAAGAATTTGTCTCATGTCTGAAAATCTACTTTACGAAGACAACCACATCCTGGCGGTGAATAAACGGGCGGGCGAGATTGTGCAGGGCGACAAAACTGGCGACACGCCGCTAAGTGAACTGCTGAAGCAATTCATCAAAGCGCGTGACGGAAAGCCCGGCAACGTGTTTCTGGGCGTGCCGCACCGTCTCGACCGGCCGGTGAGCGGCGTGGCGCTGTTCGCAAAGACAAGCAAGGCGCTGGAGCGGCTGAACGAGCTGTTCCGCAATAACGACATACACAAGACCTACTGGGCGGTGGTAAAGCAGCGTCCGACGCCCGACAGCGCCATGCTCACGCATTACCTGGGACGGAACGAGAAGCTGAACAAAAGTTTCGTTACCGACGAAACCCGTTCCGGCGCTAAGGAAGCGCGACTGCAATACACCCTGTTGTGCAGCTCCGGGCAATACCATTTGCTCGAAGTGCTGCTGTTCACCGGCCGGCATCATCAAATCCGGTGCCAGCTGGCGGCGATTGGGTGTCCCATCAAGGGCGACTTAAAATACGGCGCCCCGCGTTCCAACGCCGACGGCAGCGTCTCGCTTCATGCGCGCGCCGTCGAGTTCGTGCATCCGGTGAAGAAGGAAAAGCTCGCCATAGTGGCGCCCACACCGCCCGACACGCTGTGGCAGTGGTTCGAAAACCAAATGACACAATAACCCCAACCGTTGATTTCACGAAACGACATATCACTAATCACCTCACTGGCGCACAAAAAATACCGCGACCGGCACCGTCTTTTCGTCGTGGAAGGCGCGAAGATGGTGGCCGAAGCGCAACGTTCGTCCTTCGTTGTCCGCAAGGTATATGAGGCGCTGACGCCGGCGGAGATGAGAAAAATCAGCCAGTTCAAAACCCCGCCGGAAGTCCTTGCGCTGGTGGAGCAGCCGGCGTACCGGCTCGACCCGCCCGCGCTGTTCCACGACCTCGTGCTCGCGCTCGACGGCGTGCAAGACCCCGGCAACCTGGGCGCCATCATCCGGGTGGCCGACTGGTTCGGCATCGGGCACCTCGTATGCTCGCCCGACACGGCCGACTGCTACAACCCCAAAGTGGTGCAAGCCACGATGGGCGCCATCTTCAGGGTACAGGTGCACTACACCGCCCTGCCCGACTTCCTGCGCGACGCCGCCCACAGCGTCCCCGTGTACGGCGCCACGCTGCACGGCGACAACATCTACACCCGGGCGCTGCCGCAGCAGGCGGTGGTGGTGCTGGGCAGCGAAGGACGCGGCATCTCGCCCGACGTGTCGGCACAGCTCACGGCGCAGTTGCACATCCCGTCGTATCCGCCGTGGCGCAGCGGCAGCGAGTCGCTCAACGTCGCGACGAGCGCCGCCATCGCCTGCGCCGAGTTCCGCAGAAACAGCCATGCTTAGACCTTGCTATA
>JAIRMK010000135.1 GCA_031258755.1 Prevotellaceae bacterium | reverse complement strand
CGCGACATGCTGCGCACAATCATCGAGGCGGAAGCGCCGGCATGGCAGGTGGCGCAGGTGAGCCATGAGGAAATTGACCGTATCAACATCCTGCGGGCTTCCATTATGGCCATGCACCGTGCCTTAGACGGCTTGTCGTTACGCCCCGACTGTATTTTGGTAGATGGCAATAAGTTTTTCCCTTACCGGGAGATACCGCATGTGTGCGTGGTAAAAGGCGATGCCACGTATGCATCCATTGCAGCGGCGTCGGTGTTGGCGAAAACGCACCGCGACGAATGGATGTCCCGGCTTGCGGAGGAATTTCCGGCCTACGGATGGGAACAAAACATGGGATACCCCACAGAGCAACACCGGACGGCCATTCAGCGCTATGGCGTCACGCCCTACCACCGGCGGAGCTTCAGGCTGGTAGAGGACGTGCAAACAATATTATTTTAAACCGACAGGAGAATAAATCAAATAAAATACTCAATATGATGAAAAAATTTTTACTACTTTTTTGCGGATTAACAATTGTCGCACAACCTGTATTTGCCGATGAGGGCATGTGGCTTTTGCCGCTTATCGAAAAGCTGAACCACGCCGCCATGCAAAAACAGGGCTTGATGCTGTCGGCCGACGAGATTTACAGCATTAACCAATCGAGTTTGAAAGATGCGGTGGTGATTTTCGGCGGTGGCTGCACCGGCGAAATTATTTCGTCCGAAGGGCTGCTGCTCACCAACCACCACTGCGGCTACGGCGCTATTCAGGAGCACAGCAGCGTGGAACATGACTACCTGAAAGAGGGCTTCTGGGCGGCGACCCGCGCCGACGAAATTCCAACACCCGGCTTGTCGGTCACGTTTTTAGACAGGATTGAAGACGTTAGCGATAAAATTTTACCGGAACTGGCCGGCGTCACCGACGAGAAACAGCGCAACGCAAAATTCAACGACCTTTCAAAAGCCTTGCGGGACACGGTAACAAAAGGACAGAAAGATATTCGCGCCTCCGTATATCCGATGTTCAACGGCAATGCATATTATCTATTTACCTACAAAATATATAACGACGTGCGCTTGGTGGGTGCGCCGCCGTCGGCCATCGGCAAGTTCGGCGCCGACACCGACAACTGGATGTGGCCGCGCCATACCGGCGACTTCTCGCTGTTCCGCGTATATACCGACAGGGACGGAAACCCGGCCGAATATGCCGCCGACAACATCCCGCTGAAACCGAAACGCTACCTTCACATTTCCATCGCCGGCTTTGAAGAAGGCGACTACGCCATGATTATGGGCTATCCGGGAAGCACCAACCGCTACATGACCTCGTGGGAAGTGCGCGAACGGATGAACGTGTCGAACGCCATACGCATTTATGTGCGCGGCGTCCGGCAGGAAATTCTGCTGGAAGACATGCTCGCCGACCCGAAAGTGAAAATTCAATATGCGTCCAAATATTCCGGCTCGACGAATTACTGGAAAAATTCCATGGGCATGAACGCAGCCCTGAAACGCTTGAATATCGTGGAAAAGAAAGAAAACACGGAAAAGCGGTTTGCCGAATTTGCCGCCGCAAGCAATAATGAAGATTACAAAACCGCACTGGACGACATCCGGCAAGCCATCGAAGACCGTGAGCATATTTACCGTACCGTACTTTACTACTCCGAAACTTTTCCCAACATCGAAATCCAACGGATGGCCGGCCGGGCGCTTGGCTACCTGAAGGCTTTGCAGGACACGAATAAAAGTGCAATAGCCGCCGCCAAAGATGAATTATTGGAAGAGGCGGAAGATTTTTACAAGAACTATAATGCGCCTACCGATGTGAAGGTGGCAAAAGCGCTGCTGAAAGTTTTTACAGGGAAAATAGCGAAGGCCGACTGGCCGCAAGCCCTGATAGACGCGGAAAAGAAATACAAAGGAAATTTTGACAAATATGTAGAAGACCTGTTTGCAAAATCTGTTTTTGTAAGTTTCGACAAGTTGAAAGCGTTTACCGAAAAACCCTCTGCCAAGCAATTGGGAAAAGACCCCGCCATACAATTGGCCGCATCGGGACAAAAGAAAGCCACTGCTTTGTCGGCTGCCATGCAAGTGTACAGTTTGCAACTGTCAAAGGGGCGCCGGCATTTTCTGGCAGGCTTAATGGAGATGCAGCCCGGCAAGGTGTTTTACCCCGACGCCAATTTCAGCACGCGCCTGACGTATGGCAATATTTTAAGTTATGAGCCGAAAGACGCCGTGCATTACAATTACTATACCACGCTGGAAGGCGTACTGGAAAAGGAAGACCCGGACAACTGGGAATTTGTGGTGCCCGAAAAGTTGAAGCAGCTGTATTTGGCGAAAGACTACGGCCGCTATGCCCTGCCCGACGGCAAGCTGCCGGTATGCTTCCTTTCCAATACCGACATCACCGGCGGCAATTCGGGCAGTCCGGTGTTGAACGGACGCGGCGAGCTTATCGGCGCAGCGTTCGACGGCAACTGGGAAGCCCTGAGCGGCGACATCACCTTTGAGCCCGACTTGCAACGCACCATCAGCGTGGATATCCGCTACGTGCTGTTCATCATCGACAAATACGCCGGCGCTACCCATTTGATTGATGAAATGACGATAGTGGGAAAATAATTCCCGCCCCGACAGGACAATAAAGACAACGCTTTTTGTCGCAATAAGCGGTTTGAAGTTGTATGAGCGCCTGACTGTGAAACGCGCTATCGGCTTTAATGCCCACTTGCTGCCATTGGCGTATGATATGGTTTTGTTCCGGCGGAAATTTTTCCAGTAATTCCAGTGCGTTTTCCCGCAGGTTGTCGTAATGATGATATTGCGCATACGTGAAAAGATAAGGAATGGCAAGATTTACGATGAGGTTGTAGATAGAAGCCTGTCCCAATTTTTTTGGTTGCGGCGGCGAAGGCCTCCCGAACACATAGTGGGTTTCCCAGTATTCGGAAGCCTGCAAATCGAACAGCGCGTACAATTCTTTTTCCGAATGTTTGTTCCATGCCTCCATAAGATGAACTACCGGCGGGGCGCGGTGCAGGAACTGTGCCAGCTGTGCGAGACGTATGGTGGGAAAATTGGAAGGCCGCAGGCGCAGGAATTTCCAAAGATGCGCCTCGAGCGGCGAAAGCTGGAATTTTTCCCGTAAAAAACAATACTCCTTTTGCAGGAGACTGTGGTATTCGTCCTTGGCGGGCTCCTGCAACAGGCCGGCCTGTCCGAAGAGCAGCGCCTCGAGTTGCAGCAGCACATTCCGGTGTTTACCGATGATTTTGTAGGGCGTGTTTTTGGCGAGAAGTTCGAAAGCAACGGTATTGATGCCAAATCCAAAAGCGCGGAAAAGCAGTTGGTGAAAGGCGGCGTTCCATTCGTTATGGGTGAGGGCGAGCGCCTGCCTGATATTTGCCGATTTCAACTCCAGCCGTTCTACCAGCAGGCGGCTGAGCAAATGTACCATGTCGATGGGTCGGATATGTCTCACATGCGGTGCGCAGGGCGTCGGCGGAGGCGCGGCAAGAAGCGCCTCATACCGTTCTTCCAGTGCCGGGTCGTATGTCATCACAAAAGTAGGAATAGCTTGTCCGTTGTCGCGCACAATAACGTCGTCGTTTTCCAGCACCACGTGCAGGATAATATTATTGTATGCCTCATTATGCTGGTGCGCGTGCCGCTTCCAGTCCGATGCGCGGAGGTGAATTTCCACGTTCCCGGCCCACAACGTCTCACCGATACGGACTTTCGCATTGAAAAAATCGGGTCCTGCGTCCGTGTTGTGCTGCCCGGGATTGACCACTTCAATTTTTTCGCCCGAAGTAATAACCGGATGCTGCTTATCAAAAAGCAGGTGCTTCCATAAAAAATGTAAAAAATCTTCTTTCATTATAGTGGTGGTTATTTTGTGCAAATATAACAAAATTTTTATATATTTGTATCCTGAACCCGAAAGACCTTACAGAGACGCCGGAAACCATTTTTGCAAAAAAATATGAAAACAACCATCCAAGAACGCTGGGGGACACATCCCAAAGATGTAAAACGGTATGACACGGCACAGTTGCGCAATGCGTTTTTAGTAGAAAAACTGCTTGAACCCGATGCGGTTTTAATGACTTATACGCACAACGACCGCTTGATTATCGGAGGCGCTTTCCCCGTAAATGAAGATTTGAAGCTGGAGACCGTCGATTTAATCCGCTCCGCGTATTTCTGTGAGCGCCGGGAAGCCGGTATTGTTTGCATAGAAAACGAGGGCGCTGTTACGGTAGACGGCGTATCGTATGCACTGTCATATAAAGACGCCGTATATGTGGGACGGGGCGCAAAAGAAATTGTGTTCAAAAGCAAAGCGGGGCAGCCGCCGGCTAAATTCTACTTTGCCTCGGCGCCCGCGCACAAAGAATATCCAACGGCAAAAATTACCGCACAAATGCGCCGTGTCCGTGAATTGGGCGCCAAAGCCACCTCCAACGAACGCACCCTAAATCAGCTTATATTGAACGAAATCGTTCCCTGTTGCCAGTTGCAAATGGGTTTAACGGAAATTAAAGAAGGGAGCGTCTGGAACACCATGCCGCCGCACACGCACACACGCCGGATGGAGGCATATTTTTATTTTAAGGTACCCGAAAAACAGTCCGTGTGTCATTTTATGGGCGAACCGCAGGAAACCCGTCACCTCTTCATCGGAAACGAACAGGCGGTGATTTCTCCTTCGTGGTCGATTCACAGCGCTGCCGGAACCGGCAACTATACCTTTATTTGGGCTATGTGCGGCGAAAACCTGGATTATGACGACATGGATACTTTCACTGCCGATAAATTACAGTAACAAAACATAAACATGAAAAAAGTAGTTACATTTGGGGAGATTATGCTTCGTTTGGCAACTCCCGAATATCAAAGATTTGTGCAGGCCAATTCCTTTACCGCCACTTTTGGGGGCGGCGAGGCCAATGTGGCGGTTTCGCTTGCCAATTACGGCATACCCGCAGCGTTGGTTACCCGCTTGCCGGAAAATGATTTGGCGGACGCGTGTATAGCCGATTTGAGAAAACACAATGTGGAGACAGACCACATCCTCCGCGGAGGTAATAGAATGGGTATTTATTTCCTCGAAACAGGAGCGGTTGCCCGCGCTTCCAAAGTCGTTTATGACCGCGCCGGGTCGGCTATTGCCGACGTTCAGCCGGGAATGTTTAACTGGCGGGAAATATTCCGGGGCGCACAATGGTTTCACTGGACAGGCATCACGCCGGCGCTGTCGCAAGGCGCTGCCGCTGCCTGTTTGGAGGCGATACAGGTGGCCAACGAAATGGGCATAACGGTTTCCTGCGATTTGAATTACCGGAAAAACCTGTGGAAATACGGCAAAACTGCGTCTGAAATTATGCCTGCGCTCGTGGCCGGTTGCGATATCGTTTTGGGAAATGAAGAAGACGCCGAAAAGGTATTCGGCATCAAGCCGCAGGGTTTTGACGTTTCGCACACGGGCGGGAATGTCGACGCCGCCGAATTTGAATGGGTATGCCAACAATTGCAGGCAAAATTCCCGAGGGCGCAAAAGGTAATCATCACGTTGCGCGGCTCCATCAATGCCAACCACAACACGTGGGGCGGGTGCATCTATTCCGGAGGCGTCTTGCGCCGGTCGAAACGTTACGACATTACCCACATCGTTGACCGCGTGGGCGGCGGCGATGCGTTCATGGGTGGTTTGATTTACGGACTGCTCTCCTATCCCGGCAACGACGCAAAAGCCCTGGAATTTGCCGTGGCCGCCTCCGCATTGAAACATACGATTTATGGAGATTACAACTTAGTCACCGTCCCGGAAGTGGAACAATTAATGAAAGGCGACGGCTCCGGCCGCGTTTCCAGATAATAACAATTACAAATTGCAAAAACTATGAACCAAAAATTTTCTTTGGAAGGGAAAATCGCCCTGGTGACGGGCGCGTCTTACGGCATTGGATTTGCCATTGCCTCAGGTTTCGCAAAAGCCGGCGCAACCATTGTGTTTAACGACGTCAACCGGGAACTGGTGGACAAAGGCTTGGCGGCCT